>NZ_JBITTM010000027.1:0-139398 GCF_044541955.1 Kitasatospora sp. NPDC085464 | reverse complement strand
CCGACCCGTCAGGAACCGACCCGATCTGGTGATCCGTCAGCGAGCTCATCAGCGTCTCCCTTGATCAGGGTGTCCACCTGATTCATGACACTCCCGCCATGACACGGAAGCGGCGATGGGTACTGCTGCTGGCCCTGGCCCTGGTGCTGCCGCTGGCGCTGGTGGGGGCTGCCGTGGGCGGGCTCTTCTGGGTGCGGGACCGGGTGGAGCACCCGGCGGACAACAGCGGGCGGCCCGGGTCGTGGATGACGGTCCCGTCGGAGTACGTCGTGGAGTTCTCGCGGGTACGGCCGCCCGCGTCGGCCACCGACGTGCGGTGGTCGTACCTGAAGGGCTTCCAGGACGACTTGGCGTTCATCGCGTTCCGGCTGCCACCGGGTGAGGAGCAGGGTTTCCTCAACGGACTGGGGGTCGTCGCGGAGCCGGATTCCGGCGCGTCCCTCGGTGGGTGGTCGGTGGAGGGGTTCCAGAGGGCGGGGGCGGGGGATCCGAGGACTGCCGGGCCGCTGCGGGAGGGGAAGTTCCTCGCCGAACCGCTGCCCGGGCACAGCAAGCGGCTCGCGGCCACCGTCTGGCTGGCGGCGGAGGCGGAGGCGGGCGGGGGCACGCGTGTGTTTGTGGACGCCCGGGATGTGCCGTGACGGGATTCCGTACGCCGCGGGAACCCGGTGGGTCGTAGGATCGTCGTGCTGTACGTCCGGGAGCCGGCGAGACACTGAGGAGGGCACGGGCCGTGGCTGTTGTCGCGATGTTGCTCGGGCTGCTCCGGGTGCTGACCGGGAACCTGGTGAGCGAGAGCGGGTCGCTGGCGTCCGTTGCCGCCGTTGCTGCCGTGGCGCTGGTGGCCGGGGCGGTTGCCGGGGCGTTGGCCGGGGCCCGGCTCCTGGGGCCGCGGGCGCCGGCGGCGGTGCGCAGCGGGGTGCTGCGGCGCCGGGCGTTCCGTACGGCTTTCCTTCCGCAGCGTGATCCGGACGCCCGGGGCAGGCGACGCCCCAGGGCGCCGGGTGCGGCCCTGGCGGCCGCGTAAGCCCCGGTAGTTCCGTTCGTCTTCGCGGCCGTCCTCCGCCGACCACTCGTGTTCCGAGACCCCGGAGGGCTCGCTCCACCATGTCCGTACTCGCTGTTCTCGACCCGGCCGTCGCCGCCGCGCACGCCGTCGTCGCCGCCATCGCCCACGTCATGCCGACCGCGCTGGCGATCGTGCTGTTCACCGTTGCCGTCCGGCTCGCGCTGCACCCGTTGGCCCGGGCGGCGTCGCGCGGGGAGAAGGCCAGGACGCGGCTGGCGCCGCAGGTCGCCGCGCTGAGGAAGAAGCACGAGAAGCGCCCGGAGAAGTTGCAGGAGGCGCTGGCCGAGATGTACCGCAAGGAGCAGGTGTCGCCGTTCGCGGGGTGCCTGCCGATGCTGGTGCAGATCCCGTTCTTCTCGGTGATGTACCGGCTGTTCACCACTCCGAACGACCTGCTCGACCACACCCTGTTCGGCGTGCCGCTGGGCCTGCACGTCGGCGGTGCGCACGGCGCCGGGCAGCTGGCGGTGTTCGGGCTGCTGTACGCGGGGCTGGCGGCGGTCGGGGTCGTCAACTTCCGCCGGGCCCGGCGTGCGACGGCCGCAGCCGCGGCGCAGCCCACCCCCCAGCCGGGGGCGGGGCTGCTGCCGTACCTGTCGTTCGGGTCGGTGCTGTTCGCGACGCTGGTGCCGGTGGCCGCCGCGCTCTACCTGCTGACGACGAGCGTGTGGTCGGCCGCCGAGCGGGCGTGGCTGTACCGGGACGGGGCGCAGGCCCCGGTGACGGCGCTCACCATCTAGCTCGGCCCGGCTCGGCTCGGCCCGGCTCGGCTCGGCTCGGCTCGGCCCGGTCCGGCTCGGCCCGCTGTCCGGATCAGAAGTGGCGCAGCAGCTCGGGGAAGGCCCCGAGCCGGAGCGTCGCCGCGTCCGGGCCGAGCTCCTCGTGCTCCAGCACCCAGGTGTGCTCGTGCGGGATGTAGACGGTGCGCAGGCCGGCCCGGCGGGCGGGGGCGATGTCGGACTTGGGCGAGTTTCCGATCATCCAGGTGCGGTCCGGGTCGAGGTCGAGGTCCGCGGTGAGCTGCCGGTAGGTGTCGACCGACTTCTCCGCCACGATGTGGATGCCCCGGAAGTGGTGGTCGATGGTGGACGCCGTCACCTTGCCCTGCTGCTCGTCCTGGTCGCCCTTGGTGAGCAGCAGCAGGTGGTGGCGGTCGGCGAGGGCGGTGAGGGTGTCGGCGACGCCGGGGATCAGCTCGACCTTCCGGCTGTTCAGCGGGGTGAGGAGTTCGTCGATGCGGGCGAGCTCCTCCGCGGAGGGGGTGCGGCCGCTCAGTTGCTGCAGGCAGTCGGCGAGGCTCTGCCGGAAGACGGTGGCGCCGTAGCCGAGGGTGGCCGAGTTGGCGGCTTCGATGCCGTCCAGGAGGGAGCGGGTGCGGTCCCGGTCGGCCGGGGTGGCGACCCAGTCCAGGAAGCCGTCGATGACCCGCTCGAAGAGGACGTTGTTCTCCCAGAGGGTGTCGTCGGCGTCGAAGATGAGGATCTGGTCGGTGTGCATCCGGTGGTCTCCAGGGCGAGGGTCGTCAGGTGGACGGGAGCGGGCGAGAGCGGGCGGCGGGCGGCCGTCGGACGCACGAGGGGCGTCAGACGGGCGCGGGGGCCGTCAGGCGGGCGGGAGCAGGCGGGCGACGCGGGCGAGGGTCTCGCGGAGGTTGTCCTCGGTGGTCCGCTGCACGGCCTCCTCGACGGTGAGCCATTCCAGCGGAGAGGCCGGGTTCTCCGGCCGGGCCCGGTCCGGGGTCCCGGTCGCCAGGAGGAACCGCAGGTCGGCGTGCTCGTGGGCGGGCTCGACGGGTGAGGCCGGGACGGGGACCACGACGAGGTGGGCCAGGGCGGCGTCGGGCCACGGGGTGAGGTCGGCGAGGCCGGTCTCCTCCCGGCCCTCGCGCAGGGCGATGTCCAGCGGTCGGGTCTCCCCCGGGTCGCCGTGGCCGCCGACCTGCAGCCAGGCCTGCTGGCGGACGTGCCAGCGCAGCAGCACGCGGCGGGTCGGCGGGTGGACGATCAGCGCGGAGGCGGTGAAGTGGAGGGGGAAGGTGCTGCGGTTCCAGGGGTCGGCGGCGCCGAGGAGGCTGCGGGCGCGCTCGTGGTCGGCCGTCTCCTTCGGGCCCTGCGGTCGGTGGTCGTCCAGCAGTCGGGCCAGGTCGGGGCCGTGCGACGGGCTGCCCGTGGTCACCATGGATCTGTACTCCTCGTTCTGCTGCGGGCCCGGTCCTGGCTGTCGCCGCCGCCGTCCCGGATCCGGCCGGACGGCTCCGAGGCGGGTCGGAACGGCCCTGGCCTGGTGACGTCGACGGGCCTGATGGCGTCGACGGGCCCGGTGACGTCGTCGGGCTTGATGACGTCAACGGGCTTGCGGGGAACGGGTGGTCGGGCCCGGGGCTTCCGGTTCCGGCGAACCCGCGAAGCCTAGCCCGGGGCTCGTCGGGGGCCCACCGGTTTTCGCCCGACCGCACCGGCCATGCCGGCCGGTCCAGGGAGGTCGCGCCGACCCGATCCACGGGCGTCCTGCCGGCCGGCCCGCAGGTGCCGTACCGGCTGGTCGGGGCGTTACCGGGAGGCCGTAGCCTGTGCTGATCGTCACGGGACAGGTGGAGGGATGTCGTCATGGTGGCTGCTCCGGCACTCGCCGAGCTGCGCGAGGTGTGCCAGCCGCAGGCCAAGCTGCAGAGCCGCAACGGTGAGCACTGGGCGGGTCGGCTGTACATGCGGGCGATCTCGCTGCGGACCACCCGGCAGCTGGTCCGCACCTCGGTCTCGCCGAACACCCTGACCTGGGTGATGGTGGTGTGCGGGGTCGGCGGCGGCGCGGCCCTGCTGATCCCGGGCCTGACCGGCGCGGCGCTGGCGGCCGTGCTGTTCCAGCTGTTCCTGCTCTTCGACTGCGTGGACGGCGAAGTGGCGCGCTGGAAGCGCCAGTTCAGCATGGCCGGGGTGTACGTGGACCGGCTCGGCGCCTATCTGGCGGACGCCGCGCTGATGATCGGCGCGGGTGTCCGGGCGGCACGCGGCGGCTCGGAGCTGTGGGTGTCGGCGGGTCTGGCGGCCGCGCTGGGCGTGGTGCTGCTCAAGGCCTCGACGGACCTGGTGGACGTGGCCCGCGCCCGCAGCGGTCAGCCGCCGGCGGACGAGGAGTCGACGCAGCCGCGTTCGCAGGGCATGGCGACGGCCCGTCGGCTCGCTTCGGTGTTCAAGATCCACCGGGTGACCAACGGCATCGAGGCCTCGCTGGTGCTGCTGGCGGCGGCCGTGGTGGATTCCGGGCTCGGCAACCTGGACGCGACGCGGGCGACGCTCGCGGGGATCACGGTGATCACCTGGGGCATGGTGGTCGCGCACCTGGCATCGATCCTGTCGTCCTCGCGGCTGCGCTGAGCACACCGCCCCGCGGCGGCACGGCCGGGCACCCTCCCGGCACCACAGGTGAGGCACCCCGGTAGTCGGGGCGAGGCGCCCTCCCCCGCCCGGGGGAGGAGCGCCGGCGAAGCCCGTCGCCGGGTGGACGCGGCGTGCCGGGGCCCGGCGGGAGGGTAGGGGCATGACGACGCCCCAGCCCTCCGCCTACACCCGGCCCTCCGCCGCCGCTCGCGCCCTCGCCGTCGTGCCCGCACCGCCCCGGTGGGCCGTGCGCGCCGCCCACGTCGCAGCCGTCACCGCGCTGCCGGCCGGGCTGTGGCGGCTCGGGCTGGTCACGGGCTGGCACGGCGGGTACACCGACGCGGGGTACCGGGCGATGGGTTTCAGCGGGTGGGGCGCGGTGTGGCCGGTCTTCCTGAGCCTGTTCACGGAGGCGCTGGCCCTGCTCACCATCGGACTGGTCCGCCCCTGGGGCACGGTGCCGCCGCGCTGGGTCCCGTTCGTCGGCGGGCGCCCGGTCGATCCTCGTGCGGTGGTCCTCGCGGCCTCACTCGGCGCCGCCGGGCTGGCCGTGCTCTGGACGCCGTTCGCCGGGTGGTGGGCCATGCCGGGCACGGACATGACCCGGCTGGGCCACTTCCTGGTCGGCTTCCTCTACCTGCCCACTGTCGCCTGGGCCCCGCTGCTGGCCACCGTGACGGTGTCGTACCACCGCCGCCACCGGGCGACGGCGCTCTCCCGCACGGCCTGAGGCGCGGCGGTGACCGGGCGCGGCCTCAACGCCCTGGCTCGGGCTCGACCTCAGAGCCCGGCCTCGGACTCGGGCGCGGCCTGAAGCCCGAGCCCCGGCGCGGTGCGGCCGTGGGCGGCGAGGACGGTGTCGAGCAGGCCGGGGAAGCGCCGCTCCAGGTCGACCGTGCGCAGTGCGGAGAAGCGCCGGTTGGCCTCCTCGCGCTGGCTGATCAGGCCGGATTCGCGCAGCACCTTGAAGTGGTGACTGAGGGTCGAGGGCGCGACGTCCACCGGGAAGGTGCCGCAGGCCCGTTCGGGTTCGGCGCGCAGGACCCGGACGATGGTCATCCGGGTGGGGTCGGAGAGGGCGTGCAGGACGTCGAAGAGGTCGATCTCCTCGGTCGCGGGGTGGGCGAGCGCTGGTCGGCGGCGGGTGCTGCGAGGCATGGTCAGACCTCCCTGATCTGCGATGTTCGACATCCATAGAAACGGCGTGGTACCACTGTGCCGCGTCAATTTCGTAGTTCGTCGAACATCGTATCGGAGGGGGACCGACATGCGTGCACTGGTGATGACCGCGCCCGGCGGAGGCGAGAACTCGCAGATCCGGGAGGTCGAGGCACCGCGCCCCGGACCGGGGCAGGTGGCGATCGACGTCGCCTACGCCGGACTGAACTTCGTGGACGTGATGACCCGCCGCGGCGATGCCGCGTACGCCACAGAGTGGCCGCACCGACCGGGCAAGGAAGTGGCCGGAACGGTCCGGGAGGTCGGCGCGGGAGTCACCGACCTGGCCGCGGGCGACCGGGTCGTGGCCGCTCCGGTCGGCGCCGGGCTCGCGGAGGTGGTCGTCGCGGAGGCCGCGCTCACCGTGCCGCTCCCGGACGGCGTGACACTGCGCGAGGCCGCCGCCGTACCGCTCGGCCTGGCCACCTCGGTGCTGCTGCTGACCGACGCCGGCCGCTTCGACGCCGGTGACACCGTCCTGGTGCACTCGGCAGGCGGCGGGATCGGCCACGCCGTCGCCCAACTCGTCCCGCTGCTCGGCGGCGGCCGGTTGATCGGCACCGTCGGCCGGCCGGAGAAGGCCGCCGCCGCGATCGCCTCCGGCTACGACCACGCCTTCGCCCGCGACGAGGCACTGCCCGAAGCGATCCGGACCGCCACCGGCGGCCGGGGCGTCGACCTCGTCCTCGACCCGCTGGGCACCGAGGCCCTGGAGCTCGACCTCGCCGTGGCCGCCCCCGGCGCCCGGATCGTCCTGTTCGGCAACGCGGGCGGCGGAGCCGTCGCCGACCTGCCGCCGCTCGGGCGGCTGATGGCGGGCAACCTGACCGTCACCGGCTTCAGTCACCGCTTCCTGGCCGCCACCGCGCCGGAGCGCCTGGCCCGGGCCATCCGCCGGGCCGTCGACCTGATGGCCGACGGCGGCCTGAAGCTGCCGGTCACCGAACTGCCCGACCTGGCCGCCGTCCCGGCCGCCCACGATGCGATGGCGGACGGGCGGGCGACCGGGAAGTACGTGGTGCGGGTGGGCGGTTGAGCCCACCGGGCACCGCGAGCCCGGGCACCGCGAGCCCGGGCACCGCGCAACTCTGACCGGCGCGCCGGGAACACCCGCAGGGCCTTGCACGGGAAGTCGGTCTGGCCGACTTCCCGTGCAAGGCCCTCGGCGTCGGATGCCGGGGGCCAGGGGTGCCGGGCCCGGGGCCGGGGGGCATACGTTCCGCCCGGCCCGCGTTGGGGGCGGGCATGACCAAGATTCTGGTGATCGGCGCAAACGGCAGTGTGGGCAGGCACGTTGTGGCTTCACTGGCCGAAGGCGGCCACGAGGTGCGGGCGTTGGTGCGGGACCCCGCAAAGGCCGTGCTGCCCACGGGAGTCGAGCCCGTACGGGGCGATCTGACCGCGCCGGAGAGCCTGGAGCCGGCACTGGCCGACGGGGTGGAGGCGGTCTACCTGATGTGGCCCGGGCTGCCCGTGGAGCCCCGGGTCGTCGAGCTGATCGCCCGGCACGCCGAGCGCGTCGTCTACCTGTCGGCGGACGTCGCCGACCTCGCGGACGACGAGCCGGCCGCCATCTTCCACCAGGAGATCGAGCGGCTGATCCGCCGGTCGGGCCTGGGCTGGACCTTCGTACGGGCGATCGACTTCGCGGGCAACCTGCTCGCCTGGGCCGACCAGGTGCGGGAGGGTGTGATCCGCTGGCCGTACGGGCAGGCGCGCCGTTCGCTGGTGCACGAGCGGGACATCGCGGACGTCGCGGTGCGGGCGCTCACCGAGGACGGGCACGACGGCGGCGCGTACGTGGTCACCGGGCCGCAGTCGCTCTCGCACGCCGAGCTGGCGCGGATCATCGGCGAGGAGCTGGGCACCGAGGTGCGGTGGGAGGAGCTGGCGCCGGAGACGGCCCGCGAGCGGCTGACGGCGGTCTGGGGGAACGCGGCGTTCGTGGACTCCCGACTGCGGGCCTGGGAGTCGTTCACGCGCGAGCCGGAGCGGGTGACCGACACCGTGGAGCGGGTGCTGGGACGGCCGCCGCGCGACTTCCGCAGCTGGGTGCGGGACCACGCGGCGGACTTCCGCTAGGCGCCCGCCGCGCAGGTCGGGCCCGACCGCCTCAGGGCCGGACCCAGCGCCTCGCGAGCCAGGCTCACCGACTCGCCTCCGGCATCTCCGGCGCCTTCGGCACTTCCAGCGCGTCGAGCCAGCGCAGCAGGCGGGCGCCCTCGCGGGTCATCACGCCCGGATCGCGCAGGGCGTTGGCCAGCAGCGACATGCCCTGGTAGCCGGCGACCAGGGTGAGCGCCAGGTCGTCCGGATCGGGCAGGCCCAGCAGCCGGAACTGGCTCCCGACCCAGTCGAGCAGGCGCCGGATCACGGCGCCGGCCTCCGCGTCGAGGACCCCGTCGGCCCGCTTGTCGAGTTCGGCGGCGAGGGTGCCGGTCGGGCAGCCGAACCGGGCGGCGACGTCACGCTGGTCGATCCAGGCCCGGACCAGCGCCTTGAGGCGCTCCCGCGGGTCCTCCGACCGCTCCAGCGCGTCGGCCAGTTCGTCCAGGTGTGCGCCGTGCTCGGACAGTGCGGCGCGGACCAGCTCGTCCTTGGTCTTGAAGTAGTAGTAGACGTTCCCGACCGGGACGTCCGCCTCGCGCGCGATGTCGGCGAGGGTCGTGCGCTCGACGCCCTGCTCATGGAGGACGCGGGCCGCGGCCGCGGCGAGTCGCCGGCGCTTCTGCGACGCCCGGACACGTCGATTCACTGAGTCAGTCACCCAACTGACTATAGACAGCCGCCGGTGGCCGCGTGCTACGGTCTTTCCAAGTCAGCCAACTAACTCACTTGGGAGGGGATCTCGATGATCACAGTGACGGGAGCCACCGGAAACATCGGGCGGACGCTGGTGGAGCTGCTGGCGGAGGCGGACGAAGAGGTGGTGGCCGTGTCGCGGCAGCCGCAGCCCGCCCCTGCACAGGCCGGTGTCCGATGGGCCCAGGGCGGCGTCGGTGACGCCGCGAGCATGCGACCCGCCCTCGAAGGAGCCCGTGCGCTCTTCCTGCTGCTGGGCGGCGAGCTCAACAGTCGGGGCGAGGGCCCGAACGTCCTGCTGGACGCCGCCGCGGACGCCGGGGTCGAACGGATCGTCCTGGTCTCCTCGCAGGTCAGCGCCACCCGACCGGACGCGCCGTCGCACGCCCGCCTGCGGGAGTTCGAGGCCGCCGTGCGCGGCTCCGGACTCGACTTCACCGTCCTGCGCCCCAGCGGGTTCGCCTCCAACGCCTTCGCCTGGGCCGAGACGGTCCGCACCGGGCGCACGGTCCACGCCCCGTTCGGCGACGTGGCCCTGCCCGTCGTCGACCCGGCGGACATCGCGGCGGTCGCGGCGGTCGCGCTGCGCGAGGACGGGCACGCGGGCCGCACGTACGAGCTGACCGGCCCCGAACTCATCAGCCCGCGACGGCAGGCCGCAGCCCTCTCCGAGACCCTGGGCGAGGAGGTGGCCTTCGTCGAGCTGTCCCGCGAGGAGGCCCACGCCCACCTGGCGCGGTTCATGCCGGAGCAGGTCATCCCCGGCACCCTGGACGTCCTCGGCGTCCCGCTCCCGGCCGAACTGACGGTCAGTCCGGATGTGACGGCGGTACTGGGACGCCCGGCCGCGCCGTTCCGCGCGTGGGTCGAGCGCAACCTGCCGGCGTTCCGGTAGGCGGATCAGGGGCGGGCGTCCCGGCCGCGCCGGTACTCGCGGAGGAGCGCGAGGAGGTTGATCAAGGTGCTGGCCGGGACGTTGCCGATCGAGACGAGGCGGCGCCCCTGGAGGTTGGTCTCACCCGGGCCGGCCGAGGGCCAGAGGAGGCCGAACTCACGTCCCTCGGAACGGAGTTCCACGATGAGTCCGGTGAGCTCACGGTCGGTGAGGTGACGCAGGGCCGGGTCGGCGGGGTGGAGGGGGTGATGGGCGTTCACGCGGCGCCGTCCAACTGCAGCTCGAACCAGACGCTCTTGCCGAGCTTCTGCGGGTCGACGCCCCAACGGTGGGTGAGGCCGGAGACGAGCTGGAGGCCCCGGCCGGACTCGGCGAGGACGGAGAGGGGCTGCTGCTCCGGGAGGCAGGGGCTGCGGTCGGAGACGGTGACGCGGAGAGTGTCGGAGAGGAAGAGGATGAGGACGACCGGGGAGGTCGTCTCACCGTGGCGCCAGGCGTTGACGATGAGTTCGACCATGGCGAGCTCGGCGTCGGCGATGGAGGAGGGCGGCCAGCCGGCCCGGGTCATCCCGTCGCGGAGGGTGTCGCGCGAGAGGGTGAGGGAGGGGGAGTTGAGGTTGCGCACAGGGTCTCCCAAAGGGGAATGAAGGGATGAGCCGAGCGAGCTGTCGCCGTGAGCAAGTCCGGGCATGGGTGCTCTGCGGTGCGAGGCAGCGTTACTGACGCTCACATCGGCGATCGGTGCATCACCGACTGTAGGCCACCGGTGGTACATGTTGGGGTACTTCTACCCCTCAGCTTCACTCGATCGATGGATTGCTGGACCCTTCGAGGGATCGCGATGGATGCTTGGGGCATGCCACCACGAACTACCCCGTCAGCAAGGCAGGAACGAGTCGGCACTGAGCTGCGGAAGATGCGCAACTGCGCCGGCCGCACAACCGCCGACGCGGCCGCGCTGTTCGGGTTCGCTCGAACGAAGATCACTCAGATCGAGAAGGGGCAGTACCCGATCAGCGCCGAACGGGTACGCATGCTGGCCTCCGACTTCCAGGAGAGCGATGCCGCCTTCGTGGAAGCACTCGCCGACATGGCCGAAGAACGTCACCGAGGTTGGTGGGAGGAGTTCCGAGGCTCCGTGCCGGTCGGGTTCCTCGACATTGCCGAGCTGGAGTACTTCTCCAGGAGCATGCGCACCTACCAGATTTCGCACGTTCCTGGTGCCATGCAAACCGAGGAGTACGGACGCGCCATCTTCCAGGACCTCCATCCTCCGCTGCCGCCGCGCCTCCTGGAAGCCCGTGTGGAACACAGAGTCCGCCGCTCGGCCTTCCTCATGCGGGAAGAGGGAGAGCCGTACTCCGCGTTGGTCCACGAAGCGGCTCTGCGGATGCTTTTCGGCGGACGCGATGCGGCAAAGCGGCAAATGGACAAGCTACTTGAGTACTCGGAACTGCCTCATGTGAGCCTTCGAGTAGTTACCTTCAGCACCAACGGGTTCATGGGCGCAGGCCAAGGCGTCGTCTACGCGAACGGGCCGGTGCCCCGGCTGGACACCGTCCAACTCGACGCCGTCGGCGGTCCCGCGTTCCTGCACGAGCAGAAGCACATGGAGAACTATCGCCACATGATCGACAGGATGACCGATCGGGCCCTCTCCGAGAGCCAGTCTCGTGACGCAATCACGCTCATCAAGAAAGAGATCTAGAGCCTTGGAACTACTCCACTGGAAGCGTCCGGCAGCTTGCCCCGATGGCTCAAGCTGCCCCGAGGTGGCCATAGGCCCCGACGCCGTCTACGTCCGCAGCAGCCTCCTGCCCGACGCCATCGCCCGACTCACCCCCGACGAATGGCGTGACCTCGTCTCCGCCATCCGCGACGGCGAGTTCGACGTCTGACCCTCCCCACCGAGCGCCCCGCCACGGTCACGCCGGGCGGGGCGCTTCCATCTCTCCCCCGGCGCGGCGGTCCAGGCGGCGCTGCTGTCCCGCTCGGCCGCCCGACTGCGCGCCCCGCCGCCTGAGCGGGGCCCTCACCGGCCCCGGCGCCGCCGCAACTCGGCCAGCCACCCCCGCACCTGCGCGTCGTCGTGCAGGTACGGACCCCCGGGCCCGACCGGGAGGTCGATGCCGTACAGCAGCCCCAGCGCCCAGAGGGACAGCTCGTCCCAGCGCAGTTCGTCGTCGAGGAACCAGCGCCCCGCCCAGCGGTCGGCCTCGTCCCGACTGACCCGGCCGTCCGCCACGGCGGCGACCCAGCGCTCGATCTCGTCCAGGCCGGGCTGCTCGGCGCTCCCCTCGGCGTCATCACCCACAGTGCCATCGGGCCCGGCGTCGGGACCGAGGCCGGCAACGAGGTCGGGGCAACGCTCGGGTTCCATCCCGCCAGTATGGCGTCGCCACCCCCGCAGCCCCACCCACAACCCACAACCCACAGCCCGCACGGCAACTCCGGGGCACCTAGCGGGGCGTGACCTCCGGCTCGCCCAGTCGGCCGTCCCGCTTCACCGGGTACTCCCTGATCTCGGTCCTCGTGATCACCGTGATCCGGTTCGACCCGGACCACTCGGCCCGCAGGAAGCCGTCGCCGTCGTCCCAGGTGCCCAGGTTCCAGTGGCGGGCCGTCCATCCGCTGCCGGTCAGCAGCTCCACGCGGTAGACCGGGTCGATGGAGAAGGCCATGTCGGTGATGGTCAGGACGTGCTCGGGGTTGCCCGGATCGGGCTTGCGCTCCATCAACCGGCCGTCGCCGCCGAGGAAGTAGGTGACGGCACCGATCGCCACCGAGACCATGATGAGCGGGGACAGGATGGCGGCGCAGCCGAGCTGCGCCCACCGCTCTCGGAACTCGAACTGGACCAGCATCGACACCATGAGCATCACCGCTGCCGCCCCGAGCAGCAGCACCGGGTGGTTCAGCCAGCGCTCGACCTCCACCAGCCCGCCCGAGCGGGAGGCTTGGTGGCCCGACAGGTAGGCCAGGAACGCGACCAGCGCCGCCCCCCTGAACCACCACTCGATCCGTCTGTGCCACGCGACCGCTGCCATGTGCTCCCCCTGGGTGAACTTTGCCCGGACTTTACTACGGGCACACCCTGCGGCCCGGGCGACGGTGGTTCCGTCACCCGGGCCGCGGCCGCCGGCCGTACCCCCGTCACCGCCGGTGGAAGACGCTCCGCGACCAGAAGTAGCCGAGCAGCGTCAGTCCGGTGCACCAGGCGAGGGCGCTCCACCCGCTGGTGCCGATCCCGGTGCCCGTCAGCAGGCCGCGCAGGGTCTCGATGATCGGCGTGAAGGGCTGGTACTCGGCGAACCAGCGCAGCACCGTCGGCATGGAGTCGGGCGGGACGATCGCGCTGCCGATGAAGGGCAGGAAGGTCAGCGGCAGCGGCGTGTTGCTCGCGCTCTCCGGGGTCTTGGACACCAGCCCGATGCCAGCCGATATCCAGGTCAGCGCCAGCGTGACGAACATCAGCAGGCCTGCGGCCGCCAGCCACTCCAGCGGCCCGGCACTCGACCGGAACCCCATCGCGAAGGCCGCGCCGATCACCAGCAGCAGCGCGATCATCGTCTGGACCACGCTGCCGACCACGTGTCCGGCGAGGAACGCCGACCGCGAGATCGACATCGTCCGGAAGCGGTTGACGATGCCCTCCGTCATGTCGACGCAGACGCCGACCGCCGTGGCGACCGAGCCCGCCGTCGCCGTCATCAGGACGATCCCCGGCGTCACGTAGTCGATGTAGCTGCCGCCCCCGATCCCCGCTCCCAGCGCGCCCCCGAAGGCGTAGTTGAAGAGCGCCAGCATCATCACCGGCATCACCACGACCGAGAAGGTCATCGCCGGGTACCGCTGCGCACGCTTCAGGTTGCGGCGCAGCATGGTCAGCGAGTCGCTGACCGCGTAGCTCGTCGTCGCGCTCATCGCGCGCCCTCCCCGGTGAGCGTGAGGAACACGTCGTCCAGATCGGCCGTCTCCACGACCAGCGACTCGGCCCATACGGAGGCGTTGTCGAGGGCGTCCAGCACGGCCTTCACCGTGAGGACGGAGTTGTCCCCCGGGATGTCCAGCCGCAGTGCCTCGGTGTCGGCGGCGGCGTAGTCGAACAGTGCGGTGGCGGCGGCCAGTTGGCGGGCGTCGGCGAACTGGAGCCGGATCCGCCCGCCGGGGACGATCCGCTTGAGCTCCTCGGCGGTGCCCTCGGCGACGATCCGCCCGCCGTCCAGGACGGCTATCCGGTCGGCGAGCTGGTCGGCCTCGTCCAGGTACTGGGTGGTGAGGAGGATCGTCACCCCGTGGTCGGCGACCAGTCCGCGGATGATCTCCCACATCGTGCGCCGGCTGCGCGGGTCCAGCCCGGTGGTCGGCTCGTCGAGGAAGATCACCTCCGGGTCGCCGACCAGAGTCATCGCCAGGTCGAGCTTGCGCCGCATGCCGCCGGAGAAGGTGGCGACGGGCTTGCGCGCCGCGTCGGTGAGTTCGAACGCCCGCAGCAGGTCCTCGGCCCGCCTCCGCCCCTCCCGACGGCGGAGGTGATTGAGGTCGGCCATCAGCATCAGGTTCTCCTCGGCGGTGAGGAGGTTGTCCACGGCCGAGAACTGGCCGGTCACCCCGATCGCCTTCCGCACCCCGTCGGCCTGCCGGGCCACGTCGTGTCCGGCCACCCGGGCGGAGCCGCCGTCGGCGGGGACCAGGGTGGAGAGGATCTGCACGGTGGTGGTCTTGCCGGCGCCGTTGGGCCCGAGCAGCGCGAACACGCTGCCCGCCGGGATGTCCAGGTCGATGCCCTTGAGGACGGCCTTGTCCCCGTAGGACTTGGTCAGCCCGACGGCGGAGATCGCCGCCATCAGGCCCTCCGGATGGTGATGCTGCCGACCTGGGTCTGGCCGCGGACCTCGACGGTCTCCCGGGCCTCGCCCGGGCCCTCGGCCGCACCGAGGGTGTTGCGGACGGCGCCGAACTTGCTGTGCACGTCGAGCCAGGCCGCCGTGCCCTCCGCGATGCCGACCTCCACGTCCCCGACGCCGGACTGCACGGTGACCTTGCCCCGGACCACCCGGCCGATCCGGATGTGGCCGTTCGCCGTCCTGGCGTCCACTCCCGCCCCGGCGTCACCGACGTGGATCCGGCCGTTGGAGGCGTTGGCCGCCAGCTCGCCGTGCACCTCGTCGATCTCGGTGTCGCCGTTGCTGTTCTTCACCGTGAGCCGGCCCTCGACGGTCCCGACCTCGATCCGGCCGGCCCCGAACACCTCTGCGTCGCCGGTGGCCGCGCCGAGCCGGATGTCCCCGTGGTCGGTCTTGAGCCGCACGTTCTCGGCCCGGTCGACCTGGATCCGGCCCATGGAGGCCTTGACCCGGCAGTCGCCGAGCGGGCCCTCGGTGACGAAGTCCGCCATCGGGGACTCGGCGTGCACCTCGGAGCCGGCCGGCAGTTCGACGACGACCTCGATCGAGCCCTTCTTGTTGGAGAACACGGTGCGCTGCTTGGGGCCCTTGATGGTGAGCCGACCGCCGGAGAAGTCGACCTGGGTCAGCCCGGCGGCCTTGATGTCGGCGTCCCTGGCCGCGTTGGCGGGGCGGATCTCGACCGCGGTGTCGGTGCGCTTGCTCGCGCGGATCCACACCGAGCCGATCTCGAACTCCAGGGTCGCGGAGATCGGTCCGTCGGTCTCGTACGTAGGCATGGCTGTCCCGTCCTCTTGGCTCGTGTAGGTGTTCCCGCTGGTCGGAGCGGGGGTGACGTCGAAGGTGCAGGGGTGTGGGTGGTGCGCGGGCGTCAGTGGACCCAGCCGGTGAAGCCCTGGCCGCCGACGCCGCGCGGAGCTCGGGCGCCGGGGTCGGCGACCGGGCGGGCCGGCTGGCGGCCGCCCTCCAGTGCGCCGGCGACGGCCCGGACCAGCCAGGCGTTGAGGGAGACGCCCTCCTGCCCGGCGGCCTCCTCCGCCCGGGCCTTGAGGTTGGCGGGCAGGCGCAGATTGATCCGGGCGGTGCCGCTCTCGTCCGACTCCGGCACCGCCGGCGCCACCGGTGGCGCCACGGGCGGCACCGGTGGCACCGGTGGCACCGCCGTCGGCGCGTCGCCGTGGAAGCTGTCGGAGCCGGGCGGTGCGGTCACCACGAACTCCGGGTCGAGCCCGCGCAGGCGCACGTCCACCGAGCCCGGCGCGAGGTCGCGGGTGACCTCGCCCATGGCCGCCGAGAGCGCGTTGAGCAGGGTGAGCCGTACGGCCGACTCCAGCGGGAGCGTCAGCCGGTCGGCCAGCGCGCGGGCTTCGTCCCCGCCGGCGGCAGCGGCCACCGCGAGCTCGTTCCGGAGGTTTTCGACGTACGGCGTGAGGTCCATGGCTCAAGCATGGCACAGCAGTGATGCCATGTCGAGTCCTTTGTGGCACCACTTTGGCACCACCGATCGGAGGGGTGTGGCACCGAACGGGAACCACCCCGCCGAAACGGAACCGCCCCGCCGACCGAGGTCGACGGGGCGGTTCACGACGGGGCGTCGGCCCCGCGGGAGGGTCAGCGCTGCCAGCCCGCCAGGTAGGCGTCGATCTCGCCGACCAGCCGGGCCTTGCCGGTCGTGTCCAGGAAGGAGGCCTCGACCGCGTTGCGGGCCAGACCCGCCACCCCGGCCTCGTCCAGGCCCAGCAGCCGCGCCGCCACCGCGTACTCGGTGTTGAGGTCGGTGCCGAACATCGGCGGGTCGTCGCTGTTGACCGTCACCAGCAGGCCCGAGTCCACCATCTGCTTGATCGGGTGCTCCTCGATCCGCTCCACGGCCCGGGTGGCGATGTTGGAGGTCGGGCAGACCTCCAGCGGGATCCGGTGCTCGCCCAGGTAGTCGAGCAGCGCCGGGTCCTTGACCGCCTGGGTGCCGTGCCCGATGCGCTCGGCACCGAGCTCCCGGATGGCGTCCCAGACCGTCTGCGGCCCGGTGGTCTCGCCCGCGTGCGGGACGCTGCGCAGGCCGGACGCCCGCGCCCGGTCGAAGTACGGCTTGAACTGCGGGCGCGGCACGCCGATCTCCGGGCCGCCCAGGCCGAAGCTGACCAGGCCCTCGGGGGCCAGCTCGGTGGCCAGCCGGGCGGTCACCTCGGCCGACTCCAGACCGGCCTCGCCCGGGATGTCGAAGCACCAGCGCAGCACGACGCCGAGTTCCTTCTCGGCGCGCAGCCGGGCGTCCTCGATCGCCTCCATGAAGGCGACGTCGGGGATGCCGCGCTTGACCGAGGAGTACGGGGTGATGGTCAGCTCGGCGTACCGGATGTTCTGGCGCGCCATGTCCTCGGCCACGCCGTAGGTCAGCGCCCGGACGTCCTCGGCGTCGCGGACCAGGTCCACCACGCTCAGGTACACGTCGATGAAGTGCGCGAAGTCGGTGAAGGTGAAGTACTCGGCGAGCGCCGCCGGGTCGGTCGGCACCTTGGACTGGCCGGCGTGCCGGGCGGCCAGTTCGGCGACGACGCGCGGCGAGGCCGAGCCGACGTGGTGGACGTGCAGTTCCGCCTTGGGCATCCCGGCGATGAACGCCTCGATTCCGCTGCTGCTACCGGTGTTCCCGGTGGGGTTTCCGATCCGACTTCCGTCCGGCTGGACCACGGCGGTGCCCTTCTTCCTTCTCCGCGCCTCTACGCGCGTTCCGACTGTGCTGGCAAGCATAGGCCGACTCCCGGCTCATCCTCCGAGCGCGACCGCCACGGTATGGATCAGCAGCCCGGCCAGGGCGCCGACCACGGTGCCGTTGATCCGGATGAACTGCAGGTCGCGGCCGACGTTGGCCTCGATCTTGCGGGAGGCCTCGTCGGCGTCCCAGCCCGCCACCGTCTCCGAGATCAGCGAGGTGATCTCGGCCCGGTAGGTGTCGACCAGGTACTGCGCGGCGTCCTGCACCCAGCCGTCCACCTTGGCCTGCAGCTTGGGCTCGGTGGCCAGGCGCTCGCCGAAGCGGCGCACACCCTCGCGGATGCGCCGGCGCAGCTCGCTGTCCTCGTCCTCGGCCGCGCCCATCACCAGGCCGCGCACGGCCGCCCAGGTGGAGTTGATCAGCTCCTGCACCTCGGGGCGGGCCAGCAGCTCGCCCTTGGCCCGCTCGACCCGGGCGATGGTCTCCGGGTCGGTCTGCAACTCGGCCGCGAAGTCGACGAGGAAGTTGTCGATCGCGCCGCGGGCCGGGTGGTCGGGGTCGTCCCGGATGTCGGTGACGAAGCGCAGCAGCTCCTTGTAGACCCGCTCGCCGACCTGGTGGTCGATGAACCTGGGCGTCCAGCCCGGCGTCTTCTGGGTGACCTTCTGCACCACTTCCTCGTGGTTGGCGGTGAGCCAGCCGTGCGCCCGGACCGCCACCAGGTCCACCACGCCGTGGTGCCCGCCGTCGGCGACCACCTTGCCGAGCATCCGGCCCATCGGCTCGGCCACCGAGGTCGCGGCCGCCCGCCGGGTCACCGCCTCGGCGACGACCGCCCGCACGTCGTCGTCGCGGAGCACCGCGAGCAGGCCGCGCAGCGCCGCCGAGGCCTCCTTGGTGACCCGCTCGGCACTGCCCGGCGCGGCCAGCCACTCCCCCAGCCGGCGGCCGATGCCGAGCGCCGCGAGGCGCCCGCGCACCACCTGGCCCGAGAGGAAGTTCTCGCCGACGAAGTCGCCCAGCGAGCGGCCGAAGGCGTCCTTCTTGGTCGGGATGATCGCGGTGTGCGGGATCGGCAGGCCGAAGGGGCGGCGGAACAGCGCGGTCACCGCGAACCAGTCGGCCAGCGCGCCCACCATGCCCGCCTCCGCGGCGGCCGCCACGTAGCCGGCCCAGGAACCGGCACCGGCCGCATCGGCCCAGGTGGAGAGGGCGAAGACCAGGGTCGCGAAGGCCAGCAGGCCGGTCGCGATGGTCTTCATCCGGCGGACGCCGCGTCTCTTCTGCTCGTCGGCCGCGGTGAACCGGAACCCGGGGCCGGTCCCGCGGAAGGCATCGTCACTCACCCCGCCAGTCTGCCCGGTACCCGGCGCGTACGGGGGCTTCCCCCGCGATCACGCGCCCCGGGACCGCTCCCGGCCGCCGTGCGGGCGGCACGGCGGCCGGGAGGCGCGGGCGGCGCGCCGCTCAGCCGATCGCCACCTCGGCGTACATCCGGGCGATCACGTCCTCGATGGCCGGCTCACGCACCGACAGGTCCACCAGCGGGTACCGCTCCGCGACCGCCGCCACGATCGGCGCGGCGCTCTGCTGCGCCGGGAAGGCCAGCCACTGGCGGGGCCCCTCGACCTTGACCACCCGCGCCCCGGCCACCTCGATCGGGGCCCGGGACTCGGCGAGGTCCACCACCAGCGTCCGCTCGCTGCGCCCGGTGGTGTGCAGGCCCTCCAGCCCGCCGTCGTACACCACCCGGCCGTGGTCGATCACCATGACCCGGCCGCAGAGCTGCTCGATGTCGGTCAGGTCGTGGGTGGTGAGCAGCACGGTGGTGCCCCGGTCGCGGTTGACCTCGCGCAGGAACTCGCGCACCTTGCCCTTGCTGACCACGTCCAGGCCGATGGTCGGCTCGTCCAGGTAGAGCACCTGCGGGTCGTGCAGCAGCGCGGCCGCGAGGTCGCCGCGCATCCGCTGGCCGAGCGAGAGCTGGCGCACGGGGGTGTCCAGCAGGCCCGCCAGGTCGAGCAGTTCGACGCAGCGGTCGAGGTTCTCGCGGTACCGCGTGTCGGGGATGCGGTAGATCCGGCGGGCGAGTTCGAAGGAGTCGCGCAGCGGGAGGTCCCACCAGAGGGTGGTGCGCTGCCCGAAGACGACGCCGATCCGACGGGCCAGCGCGACGCGTTCGCGGGCCGGGTCGACCCCGGCCACGCGCAGCCGCCCCGAGCTGGGGACGAGGATGCCGGTGAGCATCTTGATGGTGGTGGACTTGCCGGCCCCGTTGGGCCCGATGTAGCCGACGCACTCGCCGGCGTCGACGGTGAAGCTGAGCCCGTCCACCGCGCGCACCTCGCGCTTGGTGCGGCTGAACCGGCCGGCGCGGGCCCGTACGGTGAAGCTGCGCCGGACGTCCTGGAGTTCGATCAGTGCCATGGGAGCTCCTCGAAGGCGACGGGGGTTTCAGCTGCCGGTGCCGCGGTAGGCGCGCAGCCCGGCGCGCCAGGCGAGCCCAGCGGCGGCGACGCAGAGCGCGGCGGCGACCGGGGAGGCGTACTGGAAGGCGGTGGGCAGGCCGAGCGGATCGGGTCGGCCGAGGATGCGCAGGGCCGGCAGCCAGTTGACGAAGGCCAGCGGGACGCCGAAGACCACTCCGGCGACCAGTTCCTTGGCGAAGATGGTCGGCGGGTAGTGGAGCAGTGTCGCCCCGCCGTAGGTGAAGGAGTTCTGGATCTCCTTGGACTCGCCCCACCAGAACTGGACGGTGGCGCCGCCGATGTAGATCGCGCCGAAGATGACGCTGCCGCAGACCAGCAGGACGGGCACCAGCAGCACCCGGTCCCAGGTCCAGTGCACGTCCAGGGCGGCCAGCGACCAGACGAGCACCGCCGCGGCCTGCAGCGGCCGGCCGAGCCGGCGCAGCGAGAAGCGTTCGGCGCACAGCTGGGAGAGCGCGGGCGCGGGGCGGATCAGCATGGTGTCCAGCGTGCCGTTGACGATCCGTACGCCGAGGCCGTCGGCCGAGCCGACCAGCAGGTTGGCGACGCCGAGGGAGAAGGTCGCGGTGGCGTAGAGGAAGGCGATCTCCGGCAGGGTCCAGCCGCCGAGCCGGTCGGTGTGCCGGAACATGATCACCAGCACGACGAAGTCGAGGGAGTGGGTGACCAGGCTCGCCAGCAGGTTCAGTGCGAACGAGGCCCGGTAGGCCATCATCGAGCGCATCCACATCCGCGCGCAGAGCCACCAGGAACGGACCGCCCAGGCGGTGCGGGGGACGAGGCGCTCCCGTACGGGCGGCGGCCCGGCCGCGCGGTGTCCGTCCGGGCGGGGCCCGGCCACGAGGTGCTCAGCCACCCTGCACCACCACCCGGCGGGTCGCGAGCCACTGTGCGCCCCGCCCGGCGGCGAGCAGCGCGGCCGCCCAGGCGAGCTGGAAGCCGAACGCGCCGAGCAGCCCGCCGCCGCTCGCGCGTTCCAGGAAGACGTCCGTCGGCACCTTGATCAGCGCCGCCCAGGGCAGCGCCGCGCCGAGGTCGCCGAGCAGGCCGGGGAACAGCGCGATGGGCAGCAGCATCCCGGAGAAGAACATCGAGACCACCAGCATCACCGCGCGCACGCCCTCGGAGTCGTGCAGCCAGAAACCGGTGATCGAGACCAGGAAGCGCAGCCCGAAGCTGACCACCACCGCGAGCAGCACCGAGAGCAGGAAGAACACCCAGGTCAGCGGGTGTTCGGGCATCCGGGTGCGGAACACCAGGGCGCCCACGAGCAGCGGCACGGTGCCGCGGACCAGCAGCTGGAAGGCGGCCCGGCCGAGGTCGCCGGCCAGCCACCAGCCCTGGAAGTCGACGGGGCGGTAGAGGTCGACGGCGATGTCCCCGCTGCGGAAGCGGTCCTGGAGGTCGTCCTGGAAGCCGCCGCCCCACACGGCGACGGTGACCAGCAGACCCTGGCTGACCCAGATGTAGGTGACGGCCTGGCTCTGGTCGTAGCCGCCGAGGTGGGGGCGGGCCTGCCAGAGGGCGAGGAAGGAGGAGGCGAGGATGATGCCGAAGACGGTGTTGGTGAAGGTGCCGGCCAGGGTGGCGGCCCGGTAGGTGGAGTAGCGGCGGAAGGCGCCGCGGGCGACGGCCGCGTACAGCCCGAGGGAGGCGGCGAGGGCCGCCCCGGGATCGGGGGGCCGCGCCTCGGCGGGGGCAGCGTTCAGCATATTGTCTCCTTGTCGACAAATACGGGCACAGGAGTGCCCGCACACGTCCGCACACACCCCAGCGGCTCCGACCGGCCGAACCCGGGGGTACCGGGCCGGACAAGCGGAGCTGACGAAGTGGGCGCGCTATGAAGTTCGCATCTTTCACCGTACCTCCGGGCACCCACGCCCGCACCCGGTTTTCCGCCACTCGCAACGGCACTCACAACGGCACCCGCAACAGCCCACGCAACAGCCCCGCACCCCGGCGCCAGAAGCAGCAGCCGAAGCACACAACAGCGCACGTCAGCCGCCCACACACCGCTGATCCGACGTCAAATAGCACATAATCACGGCATGACCTTGAGCACCCGACGCCAGGCCAAACGGGCCGCCCGCCGCGAGGCCCGCCGCGCCCTCCCGCTCTGGCGCCGGCTCCTGCCCACCTGGCGCATCACCCTCGGCACGCTCACCGCACTGTTCCTGCTCGCCGTCGGCAGCTTCGCCGTGCTCTACGTCATCGTCCCCGTACCCGACCCCAACGCCCACGCCGTCGCCCAGAACAACATCTACCTCTACGCCGACGGCACCACCGAGATCGCCCGCACCGGCGCCGTCAACCGCACCGACGTCACCATCGACCAGATCCCGCTGCACACCCAGCAGGCCGCCGTCTCCGCCGAGGACCGGACCTTCTACCAGAACCGCGGCATCGACCTGAAAGGCATGATCCGGGCCGGCTGGAACACCCTGACCGGCAAGGGCACGCAAGGCGGCTCCACCATCACCCAGCAGTACGTCAAGAACTACTACCTGACCCAGAACCAGACCATCGAACGCAAGGGCCGCGAACTCCTCATCGCCCTCAAGGTCGACCAACAGCGCGACAAGAAGGACATCCTCGCCGGATACCTCAACAGCAGCTACTACGGCCGCGGCGCCTACGGCATCCAGAGCGCCGCCCACGCCTACTACGGCGTCGACGTCTCCGGCCTCACCCTCACCCAGAGCGCCTACCTCGCCTCCCTCCTCCAGGCCCCCAGCCTCTACGACGTCAAGACCGCCACCCCCGCCAACCGCGAAAAAGCCGTCGCCCGCTGGAACTACACCCTCGACGGCATGGTCCAACTCGGCTTCCTCACCACCGCCGACCGCACCGCCGCCACCTTCCCCGACCCGATCGACCCCCAACCCACCACCGGACTCTCCGGCCAGGCCGGCTACCTGGTCGGCGTCGCCGACGACTACCTGATCTCCTCCGGCACCATCGACGCCGCCACCCTCAAGGCCGGCGGCTGGCGCATCACCACCACCTTCGACAAACCCCGACAGGACGCCTTCACCAAAGCCGTCCAGGACGAACTCGCCGGCGACCTCGACCCCAGATCCCGCCCCACCACCGACACCGACGTCCGCGTCTCCGGCGCCTCCGTCGAACCCGCCACCGGCCGCGTCGTCGCCGTCTACGGCGGCCCCGACTACGCCAAACAGCCCTACAACGACGCCCTCCGCCAGGACAACCAGATCGGCTCCACCTTCAAACCGATCGACCTCGCCGCCGGCCTCCTCGCCCAACACACCCTCGACGGACGCCCCATCACCACCGAGTCCCACTACGACGGCACCAGCGAACGCCCCGTCACCGGCGGCCCCACCCCCTACGCACCGCCCAACGAGGACGACACCGACTACGGCAACATCACCCTGCGCTACGCCATGGTGAAGTCCGTCAACTCCGTGTACGCGCAGGAAGGCGTCGACGCCGGACTCGCCCGCGTCCGGGACACCGCCGTCAGACTCGGCATCCCCGACAGCGTCCGCGGCATGGACCCGGCCAACACCTCGATGACCCTCGGCACCGCCACCCCCAGCGCCCTCGACCTGGCCGGCGCCTACGCCACCCTCGCCAACCACGGCCAAGCACACACCCCGTGGTCCGTCCTCAAACTCGAACGCGTCGCCCCCGGCGGCGCCATCGACGTCCCCAAGATGCCCGAACACAACCCCACCGACGCCGTCGAACGCACCGTCGCCGACTCCGTCACCGACGTCCTGCGCGACGTCGTCAGCCCCCGCGGCACCGGCGCCGCCGCCCTCGACCTCGGCCGCCCCGCCGCCGGCAAGACCGGCACCACCGACTCCAACCTCTCCGCCTGGTTCGCCGGCTACACCCCCGAACTCACCACCACCGTCGGCCTGTTCCGCGAGAACCCGAAAACCCACGCCAAGGAACCACTCGCCGGCACCGCCGGACTCACCCGGATCAACGGCGGCACCATCCCCACCAAGATCTGGACCGCCTACATGACCGCCGCCCTCGACGGCACCCCCACCCAACAGTTCGACCTACAAAGCGGACACGACACCCCCGGCACCGACACCTGGCCCACCACCACCGGCAGCACACCCCCGAACACCGGCGCCACCCCGCACCCCGGCCCCGCAGCACCCAGCGCCACCATCCCCGGACTCATCACCACCGTCCCCACCCACGCCCCCAGCGCACCCCCCGCCGCCACCGGCAACCCCGCACCCGGCCCGACCGCGCCCAGCCCACCGGCCCCCCAGCCCACCACCACCCACGAACAACCCAGCCCCACCACCAGGCCCACCCAGACCCCACCGCCCAAGCCCACCGACCCACCCACCGCCACCGGCGGACCCGCCACCCACCCCGCGGCGACACCCACCCCGTGAACCCGGCGGACTACCGCCCCGCCACCAACTCCCGCTCCACCGGCGTCCGGAACCGCGGCGTCACCCGCACCTCCCCCAACCAGCCCGCCAACCGCTCCGCCTCCGCCGCGACCGCCCGCTCCGCCTCAACCCCGACATCCCGGAACAACCGCCACACCAGCTCACCGTCCGCCCGCTGCGCCCAGCCGCCCACCACCTCGCCGCACCACCACACCGTCGGCCCGGCGTTCCCCGCCCGGTCGAACAGCGACGGCACGTCCTCCGGCCGCAGGTACCAGTCCCGCCCCCGCCAACCCATCACCGCCGGGTCCAGCGCGGGCAACAGCGCCGCCCACGGCTCCGGCTCCGTCACCGGGGCGTCATCGCCCGGCAGCACCAGCCCGGCCGCACCGCCCGCCAGCTCCACGTCCCGCGCACCGACGTCCGCCAGCGCCTTGCGGACGTCCCCCAACGTCCAGCCCGTCCACCACTTCACGTCCTCGACCGTCGCCGGACCGTACGCCGCCAGCCAGCGGCGCACCACCTCCGCCTTCGCCTCCCGCACCGCCACGTCCGGCCACTGCGGCACCAGCGCCCACGGATAGCTGCTGCTCAACCAGGAACCGCGCGGGCGGCAGCGGCGCACGTGCCCGTCCGAGGCCAGCAACCGCAGCAGCCGGCTGCCCACGCTCTGCTTCGCCTCGTACGCCTTGCCCGCCGACATCAGCATCGTCTCGCGCAACTGCGGCACGTCCTCGCCGAGTTCCTTCGTCGTCGCCTCACCCCGCGCCGCGAGCGCGGCCAGCACCTCGCGCTCCGTCACCGCCAGCCGCGCCTCGTCCCAGCCCTCCGCGTGGTCCCGCAGGTGCTTCAGCAGCGTCGCCCGCTCCTTCGCCGCGATCGCCCGCGCCGCCGCCGAACTCACGTACGGGGCGAAGCCCTCCGTCACCGCGAAGATCGTCCGCCGCATCGACAGCAGCTTCACCAGCGAGACGTCCTCGTACAGCGCCCGGTCCACCTCCGCCGCCGAAGGCTCGACCAACCGCGCGCACGCCGACAGGTACACCGTGGCCGCGTCCGTCGCGTGCAACCCGACCACCGCGTCGGCCACGTCCTCCACCCGCGCCACCCGCACCGAGGGCGCCAACAACTGCCGCCGGCCCAACCGGGCCCGACGCTCCCCGTCACCCATCACCGGCACACGCGTCGTCATGCCGGGACCCTAACGCCTACCACCGACACAACCGGTCCGGCGCTCCCGGCCGCCGCCTCCGCCGCCGGCCCCGCGAACCCCGCGAGCAACGGCGCCGTCCGCCCCTGCCGCCCACGCCGGACAGACCCGGTGAGTCACGGCCGGTCGGCCGAAGCCCCTCGCACCGGGACGGCGGGCGCCCAGCGGGCCGGCCGGAACCGGTCCCGCAGCCGCCGACCGATCACAGGTGGAGACCGATCACAGGTACCGCCCGATCACAGGTACAGCCCGGTCGAACCCTCGGCGTCACCGAACCGCGCGGCCGCGACCGCGTGCAGGTCGCGCTCGCGCAGCAGCACGTAGGTGGCGCCGCGGACCTCGACCTCCAGCTTGTCCTCCGGGTCGTACAGCACCCGGTCACCCGGCTCCACCGCGCGCACGCTCTGGCCCACCGCGACCGCCTCGGCCCAGGTGCAGCGCTTGGACAGCTCCGCCGTCGCCGGGATCAGGATGCCGCCGGTCGAGCGGCGCTCGCCCTCGGCTCCCTCGATGCGCACCAGCACGCGGTCGTGCAGCATCCGGATCGGCAGCTTCTCGCCCAGCCGGTCGTGCCGGGCGGCCTCGTGCCGGTGGTCGGAGTGGGTCTCGTCGTTCGTGCTCACGATCCCGAAGGTACCGCCCCCGGGCGCGGAGCGTGACGCCGGCCCGGCACACGGAAGGCCGGGCGCGCACCGCGCCCGGCCTCCACCCGCGTTCCGCGGTCCGCGTCAGCCCTTGCGGCGCTTGCGCGACGAGGCGACCAGCAGCACCAGGCCCACCCCGACCAGCGCCGCCGGAACGATCCGCTCCCGGCGCGGCTGCCCCTTCTCGTCCACGAACTGCGCCTTGACCTTGTCCACCATGCCGCTGGCGGCCACGTACGCCCGGCCGGCCCGCTCCTCGACGGCGGCCGCCGCCTTGGCCTTGACCTGCGCGGAGATCGTGCTCGGGTGAACGCGCACGGCCAGCTCGTCCAGGGTCGTCGCCAGCCGGTCGCGGGCGCTCGCGATGTCCGCCTCGATCTGGGCGGTCGTCCGCGCCGACTTGTCCTGCGTGCTCGCCTCGCCCACTCGGGCCACCCCATTCACTTGCCGATGTCGATCCGTGCGATCGGTTGCGCTCTGTGCGACTGACCCAGTGTGTCAGCTGCCGCGCACGGTCGCGCGGCCCCACCCACCATCGGGGGTAAGTTTGCCGTGGTACGACCGCCCGCCCCAGCAGCACGCACCAGGAGAGTCCACCCATGACTGAGCGTCTCCAGCCCGGCGACACCGCGCCCGCCTTCAGCCTGTCCGACGCCGACGGCAACCAGGTCTCCCTCGCCGACCACGCGGGCCGCAAGGTCGTCGTCTACTTCTACCCCAAGGCGCTCACGCCGGGATGCACCAAGCAGGCCTGCGACTTCACCGACAACCTGGAGGTCTTCGCGGGCGCCGGCTACGACGTCATCGGCATCTCGCCGGACCAGCCGGAGAAGCTCGGCAAGTTCCGCGAGACCGAGAACCTCAAGGTCACCCTGCTCTCCGACCCGGACAACAAGGTCCTGGAGGCGTACGGCGCCTACGGCGAGAAGCAGAACTACGGCCGCACCTACCAGGGCGTGATCCGCTCCACGGTCATCGTCGACGAGCAGGGCAAGGTCGAGCGCGCGCTCTACAACGTCAAGGCCACCGGCCACGTCGCCAAGCTGCTGCGCGACCTCAAGATCGAGGCCTGAACCGGGCCGGCCGGGAACGCCCGGCAGGCCCGGAACGCAGCGGTGGCGGCACACCCCCCGACCGGGTGCACCGCCACCGCCGTCCCTCACCTCGGCGGACCGCTGTCGGCTCAGCAGGTCCCGAGGTCGCTCCAGACTCCCCACGCACCGCTCGCCGCGGGGTCGTCGCCCTTGGTCCACCACTTGTTCTGGTAGTAGTGGCCCTTCCAGGACACCTTGGTGGGCGTCGCGTAGGTGGTGCCCGCGTCCCAGCCCGGCGCACCCGCGCAACCGGCCGGCGGCGTCGTCGGCGGGGTGGTGGGCGGGGTGGTCGGCGGGGTCGTGGGAGGCGTCGTCGGCGGGGTCGTGGGAGGCGTCGTCGGCGGGGTCGTGGGAGGCGTCGTCGGCGGGGTCGTGCCGCCGTCCGTCGCACCGCGGGTCAGGTCACCCTTGATCCCGTACAGCGTGCCGCCCACGTTGACCGTCCAGTTCGACGGCGTGGACACCGGCAGGTAGTAGACGACGTCCATGTCCACCGACGCGCCCGGCGCGAGCGACTGCCAGCCCGGCAGCTTGACCGACACCCGGTTGTAGGTGCCCTTCAGCCCGCCCACGTTGCCCGGGCCCGGGTTGTCCTGCCTGATCACCTGCAGCCCGAAGCCGGACTGGTCCTTGGCGTTGCCCGGGGCCGAGTTGGCGTAGTCGAACTGGAACTCGGTGCCGCCCGGCAGGGTCAGCGTCGAGTTGTTGACGATGTGCAGCTTCGGGTTGATCGGGTAGTTCGAGTCGCCCAGCGCGAAGTTGGTGAACGACACGTCGACCGGCAGGGTCTGCTGCGGCAGCGCGACCGTCGAACGGGTCGCACCGTACGGGGCCGCCGACTTGAACTTGTCGTACATCAGCGAGGTCAGCGTCGAACCGGGCACGTACTCGCCCTTGCCGCCGTTCGCGGTGGCGTCCCACCGGTAGTCGCCCGCGAGCTCCCAGATCATCGCGCCGCCCGCGCCCTGGTTGACGATGTAGTCCGCCTTGGCGCCCACCGACTGCTCGTCCTCGGTGGAGAGGAACACCTTCTTGGTGTCGTTCCACAGCCACGGCGCCACCAGCGAGGAGCTGTAGTTGCGGGCGTAGGTGCCCTGCAGCGCGGTGTCCGTCACGCCGTACTTGGCGAGGTAGTCGGGCAGGATGCCCTTCTCCAGGTTCTTGGCGTGCCACATCGGGTTCGACCCGGCCGGGGACTCCTTGCCCGCGTCGTCCTTGTCGTTCCAGATGTTGTCGATGCCGACCGCGCCGTCACCGCACGTGGTCAGACCGGAGCCGACCGGGCAGGTGGTCGCGGACGCCGTGCCCCAGAGGCCGTTGGTGCCGCCCTGGACGTTCTTGAAACCGCGGGTGTAGTACGGCAGGCCGACGTTGATCCGCCCGCCGGGCATCGCCCCGCGGAAGTAGTGGTACGACCAGTCGGCGTTCAGGTAGCCGATCCCGCCGTACTGCCCGGTGCCGTAGACGTTGGCCGCCGCCAGCTCGCCGTCCTTGCCGTCGTCGAACAGCGAGGCGTTCGGCCCGACGTACTTGTTCCAGGCGCCGTGCAGGTCGTACGACATGATGTTGACGTAGTCCAGGTACTGCGCCACCTGGAAGGTCTCCATGCCGCGCAGCAGGTAGCCGGACGACGGCGCCGCGACCGACAGCAGGTAGTGCTTCCCGTCGGCGGCACCGGCCTTGTCCAGGCTCTCCCGCAGCGTCTTCATCAGCGCCGCGTAGCCCTTGGCGAGCGAACCGCGCTTGGAGTTGGCGAGCTGCCAGTCCAGCGGGTTGCCGGCGTCCTTCATCGAGGTCGGGTACTCGTAGTCGACGTCGACGCCGTTGAAGCCGTACTTGCGGATGAAGTCGACGGACGACGCGGCGAAGGTGTCGATGCCCGCCTGGTTGACGCTGCCGTCCGGGTTGACGGTCATCGAGTAGAAGCCGCCGGAGTCCACCCGCTTGCCGTCGTCCCCGAAGTAGCCGCCCGTCTCGGTCCAACCGCCCACCGAGATCAGGGTCTTGACGTTCGGGTACTGCTTCTTGAACTTCGTCAGCAGGTTGAAGTGGCCCTTGTACGGCAGCGTCGGGTCCAGCTCGGCACCGGGCACGCCCGGGAAGGAGATCCCGGTGGCCTCGTTCGTCGGGCCGTCCGCGCCGACCGACAGCCTGTTGTCGCCGCCGACGTGCCCGAAGGCGTAGTTGAGGTGGGTGACCTTGTCCCAGGGGACGTCGCTCACCAGGTACGGCTGGTCGCCGTTCTTGCCGGTGCGCCAACCGGTGAAGTACCCGATGATGCGGCGCTGGTGGTCCGCACCCATCTTCTCGCGCCCGCCGGTGTCGTAGACGGAGCAGTACGGGACGTCCACCCCGGGGGTCCGGTACAGCCCGTCCGGACGACAGGCCGCGTTGTCGACGGCCGCCGACGCCTGCGAGGGCGCCGCACCCAGCGTCGCCATCAGCAGCCCGACCAGGGACGCCGCGGCCAACGAGGCCACGCCCGCCCGGCGCACCGGACTCTTGTGACGGCGGGTGGCGGCGGTGGGACGCCGCTCCGCCGTGCTTCGGATCAACACTCGGTCCTCCAGGAGAGAGTGTCGGCGCGTGCCTGTGGGGGAGCACGCACGTGGGGGATTGCAATTGGCGCAGAAGCTATGTGGTCTGAACCACATAGGTCAATAGGTCTGTACCAATTGGTAATCAGCAGTCAAACATCACAGGTCGGAGCGCCCGACAACCGGTCAGCCGATGGCCGAAACCCGCCCCACCCGTAACCGAACCGCCCGCCGCTCGTTCACACACACGGGAAGAAGGGGTCCACCAGCTCGAAGGGGACTCCCATGTCGGTCAAGTACACCCGCGAACTGCTCGCCTCGCTCGCCGCGGAGTCCAGCAGCGTCAACGAGATGATGCGCAGACTCGGCGTGCCGATGGCGGGCGGCACGCACAGCTACCTGAGCAGGCGGTTCCGCGACTGCGGCATCGACACCTCGCACTTCACCGAAGGCTGTCGCGCTTACAGGCAGCGTCCGTACTCGAAGGAACTGCTGGCCGAGGCCGCAGCCGCCGCGACCACGCTCGACGAGATGCTGATCGCCCTCGATCGGAAGCCGAACGAGTACAACCGAAAGTACCTGCGGCAGCGGATCAAGGCGTACGGCATCGATACCACGCACTTCCCTGCGCCAGGGACCGTCTACACGAAGGAGTTGCTCCAGGAGGCCGTCGCCGCGTGCCACAGCGTGGCGGGAGTTGTGCGCCACCTCCACAAACGCCAGGCAGGCGGCACCCAGGCCCACATCGGCCGCCGGATCAAGGCGCTCGGAATCGACACCTCTCACTTCACCGGGCAGGCTCACCGGCCGGACAATCTCCGCCTGCTCTGCCCGAACTGTCACGCCGTCACCGACACGTATTGCGGACGAAACAAGAACAAGCGCTCGGCACCGCCTGAAATCGCGGTGTTCCCACCGGAAGCGAGGCCCTAGACTAGAGGCCACGCGGCCTTGGCGGAGCTGGCAGTCGCGCCGGACTTAGGATCCGGTGGGGGAAACCCCGTGAGGGTTCGAGTCCCTCAGGCCGCACTAGCCTTTCACCTAAGATTCGACGGCCCGTCCCCGAGAGTGATCTCGGGGACGGGCCCTTGTCGTTTTCACATCTGCCGTCAGCCGACGAGGTCCTTCACCACCGGTGCCAGGGCCCTGAAGGCCTGGCCGCGGTGGCTGATGGCGTTCTTCTCGTCCGCGGTGAGCTCCGCGCAGGTGCGGGTCTCGCCGAGGGGCTGGAGGATCGGGTCGTAGCCGAAGCCGCCGTCGCCGGCCGGGGTGGTGCGGAGGGTGCCGAGGAGGCGGCCCTCGACGACGCGCTCGGTGCCGTCGGGGAGGGCGAGGGCGGCGGCGCAGAAGAAGTGGGCGCCGCGGTTCGGCTCGGCGATGTCGGAGAGCTGGGCGAGCAGCAGGTCGAGGTTGGCGCGGTCGTCGCCGTGCTTGCCGGCCCAGCGGGCGGAGAAGATGCCGGGTGCGCCGTTCAGCACGTCGACGCAGAGGCCGGAGTCGTCGGCGACGGCGGGCAGGCCGGTGGCGCGGGCCAGGGCGTGGGCCTTGAGCAGGGCGTTCTCGGCGAAGGTGACGCCGGTTTCGGGGACGTCCGGGATCTCGGGGTAGGCGTCGGCGCCGACGAGTTCGACGTCGAGGCCGGCGTCGCCGAGGATGGCGCGCAGCTCGGCGACCTTGTGCTGGTTGCGGGTGGCGAGGATCAGACGGGTGGACATATCGCCCACCCTACCGAGCGGCGGTGGTCCGTCAGCCGGTGCACGCCTTGGTGAGGTTGCCGGCGGCGTCGCCGAGCGGCTTGAGGTCGGGGACCTGGTTCTTGTCGGCAGCCTGCTGCACGTTGTCGACCTGCTTCTGCAGGTCCGTCACGGCCTTGGCGACGTCGGTGTTCTTGGAGTTCTTGCCGACCTGGTCGAGGTCGGTCTTGAGCTTCTGCAGCGCCTTCCCGGCGGCGGCCGAGTCGTTGCTGGCGTTGTCGTAGGCCTTGGTGACGTCGGCGATGTCACCGGTGATCCGTACGGCGGTGCTGCCGCAGTCGATCGCCTTCTGTGCGGCGGAGCAGCTCACCATGGAGAGCGGGAGGATCGCGATGAGTCCGGCCACGGCGAGGGCGGCGGGGCGGGCGATGCTGGACGGCATCCGGTCCTCCTGTGGGGCGCGGGTTCCGTGGTGGGGACGCGCGCCGGGGGGTGCGCGGTTCCCGCAGCGGGGGTGCTGCGGGAACCGTACGGGCTCGGGGCCCGGCCTGTACAGCAGGCTGTCCGGTGGGCCGTGTGGCGGGGTGTCGGTCCCGGGTCGCGGTTGTGGGGCCGCGCCGGTTCGGTCGGCCGACAGCCCCTCAGCCCGCCGGTGCCCGCTCCGCCCGGTCCGCCTGCCCCGGCGCGTGTCAGCGCGTGTCAGCCGCCGAGGGCCTTGCGCTGGATCTCGTCGAGCTCCGCGCAGCCGAGGCTGCCGAGGTCGAGGAGGCGGTCGAGCAGCTCGCGGTCGAAGGGTGCGCCTTCGGCGGTGCCCTGGACCTCGACGAAGCGACCGTCGGAGGTGCAGACGATGTTCATGTCGGTCTCGGCGCGCACGTCCTCCTCGTACTGGAGGTCGAGCATCGGGACGCCGTCGATGATGCCGACGCTGACGGCGCTGACGCCGCCGGTGATGGGCTGGCCCTTGGCACGCAGGAGCTTCTTGTCGCGGGCCCAGGCGACGGCGTCGACGAGGGCGACGTAGGCGCCGGTGATGGCGGCGGTGCGGGTGCCGCCGTCGGCCTGGAGGACGTCGCAGTCGAGGACGATGGTGTTCTCGGCGAGGGCGCGGTGGTCGACGACGGCGCGCAGCGAGCGGCCGATGAGGCGGCTGATCTCGTGGGTGCGGCCGCCGATGCGGCCCTTGACGGCTTCGCGGTCGCCGCGGGTGTTGGTGGCGCGGGGGAGCATGGAGTACTCGGCGGTGACCCAGCCTTCGCCGCTGCCCTTGCGCCAGCGGGGGACGCCTTCGGTGACGCTGGCGGTGCACAGCACCTTGGTGTCGCCGTAGGAGATGAGGACGGAGCCTTCGGCGTGCTTGCTCCAGCCCCGTTCGATGGTGATCGGGCGGAGCTGTTCGGGGGTGCGGCCGTCGATGCGTGACATAGGCACTGAGCGTAGTGGCTCGGGGTGGTGGTTCGGATGCGGCTCGGCCCGGTCGCGGGGGGGGGCTCGCGGGGTGTGTCTGGCGGGGTGTTCTCCCGGTAGCCCGCGGCCCGCCGTTCCCCTGGGCGGGGCGGCGGGCCGGGGCGGGTGAGCGCGGGTGGCTCAGCTCACATCATGTCCTCGATGTCGGCGGCGATCGGGTCGGCGTCGGTGCCGATGACGACCTGGATCGCGGTGCCCATCTTGACGACGCCGTGGGCGCCGGCGGCCTTGAGGGCGGCCTCGTCGACCAGGGAGGCGTCCTTGACCTCGGTGCGGAGTCGGGTGATGCAGCCCTCGACCTCTTCGATGTTGTCGATGCCGCCCAGACCCGCGACGATCTTCTCAGCCTTGCTGGCCATCTGCTCTCTCCCTCTGTCTCGGCTCGCCGGCGGCTCTGCCGGGTGCCGTCGTGCGTTGTGCTGTGGGGGTCGTTCCTCGGCCGGGTGCGGCGAGGTCCGTGCCGGCGGCTGACGCGGGGTCAGTCGTGGCCGTGCTGCCGGGCAGCGCGACCAGCATCACCCGTGCAGGTCCGGTTTGCCACGTTAGTCCACATTCGGCCCATTCCGGCGGGCAGGCCCCCGGCCGTCGCCCGAGGATGACGATCAGCGGGGCCGGCGTCCCGGAGTGCGGCCTGCGTCCCAAAGTGGTCTACACCAATATATGTGTACTCCGATGAACGCAGAACGGACCCCGGGTGTTCCCGGGCCCCACCCGAGGGTCCCGCAGGGGCCACCGGCCGGCAACTGCTTCCCGGAGGGCGAAGGATGAGTTCGGCAGGCGCCACCGCCCCGCAGACGACGTGGTGGCACACCGTCTACGGCGGCCTCCAGAAGATGGGCCGCTCACTGCAGCTGCCGGTGGCCGTGCTCCCCGCGGCGGGCATCCTCAACCGGCTCGGCCAGCCGGACGTGTTCGGCAAGGACGGCCTGGGCTGGGACAAGGTCGCCAAGGTCTTCGCCGCGGCCGGCGGCGCGCTGCTCGACTCCTCGCTCGGCCTGCCGATGCTGTTCTGCATCGGCGTGGCGATCGGCATGGCCAAGAAGGCGGACGGCTCGACGGCCCTGGCGGCCGTGGTCGGGTTCCTCGTCTACTACCAGGTCCTGCGGGCCTTCCCGGAGAAGTGCGCACCGCCGACCGTCCTGGTCAGCGACCAGTGCGTGGACTACACCTCGGCGAAGGCGGCCGCCGCGACCTACCAGAACCCGGGGGTGCTCGGCGGCATCCTGCTCGGCCTGATGTCGGCCTGGCTGTGGGTGCGGTTCCACCGCACCAGGCTGGTCGACTGGCTGGGCTTCTTCAACGGCCGCCGCCTGGTCCCGATGATCACCGCCCTGGTCGGCATGCTGCTCGCCGTCGTCGCGCTCTGGGTCTGGCCGCCGATCGGCCGCGGCCTGAACGACTTCTCGCAGGATCTGGCCGATCTCGGTGCGGGTGGTGCCGGCATCTTCGGCGTGGCGAACCGCGCGCTGCTGCTGATCGGCATGCACCAGTTGCTGAACACCTTCGTCTGGTTCCAGTTCGGTGAGTTCACCAAGCCCGACGGCATGATGGTGCACGGCGACATCCCGCGTTTCCTGGCGGGCGACCCGACGGCCGGCCAGTTCCTGTCCGGATTCTTCCCGATCATGATGTTCGCACTGCCCGCCGCCGCGCTCGCGATCGCGCACTCCGCCAAGCCGCACCGCCGCAAGGAGATCTACGGGCTGATGCTCTCGGTCGGCCTGACCTCCTTCGTCACCGGCGTCACCGAGCCGATCGAGTACTCCTTCGCCTACATCGCCCCGGCCCTGTTCGCCGTGCACGCCCTGCTGACCGGCGCCTCGATGGCGGTGACCTGGGGACTGGGGGTGCACGACGGGTTCAGCTTCTCGGCCGGCCTGATCGACTACGTGCTCAACTGGGGCCTGGCCACCAAGCCGTGGCTGATCATCCCGATCGGCCTGGCCTTCGCCGCCGTCTACTACGCCCTCTTCCGGTTCATCATCGTGAAATTCAACCTGAAAACCCCGGGCCGGGAGGACGAGGACCAAGTCGAGGACGTCACCAAGGCCTGATTCCCGCACCCTCCGGACATCTCCTGCGAAGGCCCTCGGACCGTACGGCCCGGGGGTCTTCGGCATTTCGGGAAAGGGTCGAATTCCCGGCCGGATAGCCGCCGGAAAGGCAATTCGGTCGCGGTCCGGCCGTGCCGGGCTCGCTTCGTACGGGGGTCCACCGCGCGCGGGGGTGCCACATCGTGCACGTCCGCGACGTCGCGGTCACTCTCAGCAGTCTCCGGGCGGGCCCCGGAGCGGCGGGATCGCCCCGGGACCGCCCCGGGCGTCCGCCTCGGCCGGGCCGCCGCAGGGGCGCGGCTCTTTTTGTTGCGCAAATAGCCAAAATCGCAATCCTGCCGCTAATCATGATCGTCGTTCCGCGACTAGGTTTCGATTTCATAGCGCTTCCCGGCGGCGGCGCTTTCCGGGGTTCCTTGCCTTGTCCGCCCGTGCTACAAAACTGGTCTACACCACCCGTGGTGTAGACCAGTTCGCGGTTCGGCCCCTGTGCCTTCCCCCGACCGACCGCCATGCCGTTAGGAACCCACCCCCATGAGTCAGTCTGCGCAGGCACCGGCGCCCGCCGCGGCTCCGGCCACGCCAAGCCCCGCCAAGAAGTTCGGCCAGAACCTCCTCCAGGGTCTGCAGAAGATCGGCCGCAGCCTCCAGCTGCCCATCGCGGTGCTCCCCGCCGCCGGCCTGCTGCTGCGACTCGGCCAGGACGACGTGTTCGGCAAGGACGGCCTCGGCTGGGACAAGGTCGCCTCGGTCTTCGCCACCGCCGGCAGCGGCGTCTTCGACAACCTGCCGCTGCTCTTCGCGGTGGGCATCGCGATCGGCTTCGCGAAGAAGGCGGACGGCTCCACCGCCCTCGCCGCGCTCGTCGGCTTCCTGGTGTACAAGAACGTGCTCACCGCGTTCCCGATCACCGAGGGCCACATCGCCGACGGCAAGTGGGTCGCCCCGACCTACCAGAACCCCGGGGTGCTCGGCGGCATCGTGATCGGCCTGCTGGCCGCCGTGCTGTGGCAGAAGTACCACCGCACCAGGCTGGTCGACTGGCTCGGCTTCTTCAACGGCCGCCGCCTGGTCCCGATCCTGATGGCCTTCGTCGGCACCGCCGTCGGTGTGCTGTTCGCCCTGACCTGGGGCCCGATCGGCGACGCCATCAAGAGCCTGAACGACTCCCTGATCGGCGCCGGCGCATTCGGTGCGGGCGCCTTCGGCCTGGTCAACCGCGGTCTGCTGCCGGTCGGCATGCACCAGTTCGTGAACTCCTTCGCCTGGTTCCAGACCGGTGACTTCACCAAGGCCGATGGCACCGTCGTGCACGGCGACCTGACCCGCTTCTTCGCCGGCGACCCGACCGCCGGACAGTTCATGTCGGGCTTCTACCCGATCATGATGTTCGCGCTGCCCGCCGCCGCGCTGGCCATCGCCCACTCCGCCAAGCCGCACCGCCGCAAGGCCATCACCGGCATGATGGTCTCGCTGGCCCTGACCTCCTTCGTCACCGGTGTCACCGAGCCGATCGAGTTCGCCTTCGTCTTCATCGCCCCGGCCCTGTACGTCATCCACGCGCTGCTCACCGCTGTCTCGATGGCCGTCACCTGGGCGCTCGGCGTGCACGACGGCTTCACCTTCTCCGGCGGCCTGATCGACTACCTGCTGGCCTGGAACAAGGCCACCGACCCGTGGATGATCATCCCGCTCGGCCTGGTCTTCGCCGCGCTGTACTACTTCCTCTTCCGCTTCGCGATCACCAAGTTCGACCTCAAGACCCCCGGTCGCGAGGACGACGACGAGATCGAGGACGTCACCAAGGCCTGACGCCCGCACCGCTCCGCCCGAAGGCCCCGCCCCGCCGCTGCTCCCCCAGCCGCGGGGCGGGGCCTTCGGCGTGCCTTGTCCGCTGCCCTCGACAGCCCCGGCTGCTTCGACGCCGGGCACTACGCCGCCCTCGCCGGCCTCGCCGAGCGGGCCGCCCTGGACTTCGTCACCCTCGACGACTCCTTCGCCGCCGAGCCGGGCCGACCCGACGCGCTCGCCGCACTCGCCCGGATCGCCCCGCTGACCGGCCGGATCGGACTGGTGCCGACCGTCACCACCACCCACACCGAGCCCTTCCACACCTCGATCTCGGTCAACACCCTCGACTGGGTGAGCCGCGGCCGGGCCGGCTGGCTGGTCGGCGTCTCCGCGACCGAGGCCGAGGCGAGGGCCTGCGACTGCGCGAGTCAAGGGCCGCATCCACGACCTGGACGTGGTCGGCCGCCCCGAGTCGATCACCGTGCTGAACGCGCTGGCCGCCGTCACCGAGCGGCTCGGGCTCGCCGCCACCGTCAACGCGACCTTCAACGAACCGTACGAACTGGCCCGCCGCTTCGCCTCGTTGGACCACCTCTCCGGCGGCCGCGCGGCCTGGAACGTGGTCACCTCCTCGGACGCCTTCACCGGCGAGAACTTCCGCCGCGGCGGCTACCTGGACCACGCCGACCGCTACACCCGGGCCGCCGAATTCGTCCGGCTGGCAAAGGAGTTCTGGGACGCCGAGGAGGAGGGCGTCCGGCACCGTGGCCCGCAGTTCGAGGTCGAGGGCCGGCTCTCGCTGCCGCGCCCGCCGCAGGGCCACCCGGTGGTGATCCAGGCCGGGGACTCCGAGGAGGGCCGGGAGTTCGCCGCCGCCACCGCCGACGTGGTCTTCACCAGGCACTCCACCCTCGCGGCCGGACAGGCCTTCCACGCGGACGTCAAGCGCCGGCTCGCCGCGTACGGGCGCGGGCCGGACGAGCTGAAGATCATGCCCGGGGCCACCTTCGTCCTGGGCGACACCGACGCCGACGCCGACGAACGCGCCGCCGAGGTCCGCCGGGTGCAGGTCGGCCCGCAGACCGCGATCGCCTTCCTGGAGCAGGTCTGGGGCGTGGACCTCTCCGACCACGACCCGGACGGACCGCTGCCGGACGTCGGCCCCGAGCCGGACAGCACGCTCGTCCAGGGCCGGGTCCGGTTCGGCGAGCCGAGGGCCGTCGCCGAACGGTGGCGGGCCGTCGCCGCGGAGAAGGGACTGACCACCCGCGAACTGGTCATCGAGGTGACCGACCGGCAGTCCTTCGTGGGCTCCCCCGCGACCGTCGCCGCGCAGATCGACCACTTCGTGCAGAACGACGCCGCCGACGGCTTCATCCTCGTCCCGCACCTCACCCCGGGCGGCCTGGACGAGTTCGTCGACCGGGTGGTGCCGCTGCTCCAGGAACGCGGGGTGTTCCGCGCCGACTACACCGGCCCGACCCTGCGGGACCACCTCGGGCTGCCTGTCCCCCGGCGGCCCTGAGGCCCGTCGTCGAGCCCCCGCCGGCCGGTCAGACCTCGTACACCGCGCCGGCGCGGGCGATCTCGACCGGGCCGGCGTAGGCGGCGGCCGCGTCGCGGCGGTTGTGCTCGGCGTCGGTCCACGGGGGGATGTGGGTGAGGACGAGCCGGCGGGCGCCGGCGGCGGTGGCGTGCTCGCCGGCTTCGCGGCCGTTGAGGTGGACGGCCCGGTAGGTGTCCCGACCGTCGATGTAGGCGGCCTCGCAGAGGAAGAGGTCGGTGTCGCGGGCCAGTTCGACGAGTTCGGTGCTCTCGCCGGTGTCACCGCTGTAGACGATCGAGCGGCCGCCGTGTCCGAGGCGGAAGGCGAAGGCGTCGACGGGGTGGTTGACCTGGGCGACGTCCACCCGGAACGGGCCCAGGTCGAAGCTGCCCGGCGTGAGGGTGCGGAACTCGAAGACCTCCTTCATGCCGGGGTTCTCCGGCATGTCGTAGGCGCGGGCGAGTCGCTCGGCGGTGCCGGCCGGGCCGTACACCGGGAGCGGGTCGGGGCAGCCCTCGGCGCGGTAGTTGCGGGCCACCCAGTACGCGCACAGGTCGATGCAGTGGTCGGCGTGCAGGTGGCTGAGCAGGACGGCGTCGACGTCGTAGAGGCCGGTGTACTTCTGCAGGGCGCCGAGGGCTCCGTTGCCGAGGTCGAGGACGACGCGGTAGCCCTCGGCCTCGACCAGGTAGCTGGAGCAGGGCGAGTCGGCGGACGGGAAGCTCCCCGAGCACCCCACCACGGTCAGTTTCATCCGAGCCCCTCCGCCCCGACACGTCCTGGCTGCTGCTGGAAAACGGCATGGAAAACGGCAGGCCGGGCCGGTGGACCGGCCGGTAGCACTGCATTGGTGTGTCGAGGGTAAGGGTGGAGCGGCACTTTGCCCCCGTCCCCGTGCCGGGCTGTGGCTGGAATCACCAGAACGCCGGGGACGGCGGCGGGAGGCGGGGGCGCGGGTGGGATCAGCGGTGCCGGGGGCGGTTGCGCGCCCAGGCGCGGATGGTGTCGGGGTACCAGCGCGGGTGGCCGCTGCCGTCGGTCGCGTCCGGGTCGGGCAGCAGTCCGTGCCTCCGGTAGCTGCGGACGGTGTCGGGCCGGACGCCGATGTGCCGGGCGATCTCGGCGTAGGACCACGGTTCGTCGTCGCGGCTCACGCGCGCCCCCCGACCGTTCTCCGGTCGGCCGTTCGCTCGTCGACCGTTCGCTCGGTTCGTTGACGTCGCTCACTCACGAGGCACCTCCGGGGCGGGGCGGGCGTTCGTGACGCAGCCTCCCCGGAGCGGGGCGGGCGTTCGGCGCAGAACGGGCACCGTGGCGGTTCCGTGACGAACCGGGAGCAACGCGGGGACAAATACTCAACTGTCACGGTCGGCACGGTGGTGGCGTCCGCCGTCGGCCCGGTACGGTTCGCCGCATGAACGGCATGACTGGTACCTGGGTCGTCCTGGCGCTGGCCGGCATCGCGCTGGTGGCGGCCGTCGCGGCGGTGCTGGCGCGGCGCACCCGCCCGGCCGCGCGCCCGGCGGGGCCGACCGGCCCGCGACCGCGCCCGAGCACCCGGGCGGCCCGCCCGGAGCCGCAGGAGATCTGGTGGGCGGAGGTGCCGTTCGAGGACGGCCCCGGCTCCAAGGACCGCCCGTGCCTGGTGCTGCGGGTGCACGGCCGGACGGCCACCATCGCGAAGATCACCAGCAAGCACCACGCCGAGCGACCGGGAGTACTGCCGCTGCCGCCCGGTTCGGTCGGCGACCGCCAGGGCCGGGCCAGCTGGCTGGAGACCGACGAGCTGCGCGAGGTGCCGCTGTCGGCGTTCCGCCGCCGGGCGGGCACGGTGGACCGGCAGGTGTGGGCCCGGGCGCAGAAGGTGCTGAACTAGCCTGAGCCGGAGCCGGGGCCGGGCCTCAGGCCCAGAGCTGGCCCTGCAGCGCCTCGACCGCCGCCTCGGTGGACTCGGCGGTGTAGATGCCGGTGGACAGGTACTTCCAGCCGCCGTCGGCGACCACGAAGACGATGTCCGCGCGCTCCCCCGCGGCGGCCGCCTTGCGGCCGACGCCGATCGCCGCGTGCAGGATGGCGCCGGTGGAGACGCCCGCGAAGATGCCCTCCTGCTGCAGGAGTTCACGCGTGCGGCGGACGGCGTCCGCGGAGCCGACGGAGAAGCGGGTGGTGAGCACCTCGGCGTCGTACAGCTCGGGGACGAACCCCTCGTCGAGGTTGCGCAGCCCGTACACCAGGTCGTCGTAGCGCGGTTCGGCGGCGACGATCTTCACGCCGGGGACCTTCTCGCGCAGGTAGCGGCCGACGCCCATCAGGGTGCCGGTGGTGCCGAGGCCGGCCACGAAGTGGGTGACGGTCGGCAGGTCGGCGAGGATCTCGGGGCCGGTGCCGGTGTAGTGGGCTCCCGCGTTGTCGGGGTTGCCGTACTGGTAGAGCATGACCCAGTCGGGGTGCTCGGCGGCGATCTCCTTGGCGATCCGGACGGCGGTGTTGGAGCCGCCGGCGGCCGGGGAGGGGATGATCTCGGCGCCCCACATGCGGAGCAGCTCGCGCCGTTCCTCGCTGGTGTTCTCGGGCATGACGCAGACCATCCGGTAGCCCTTGAGCTTGGCGGCCATGGCGAGCGAGATGCCGGTGTTGCCGCTGGTGGGCTCCAGGATGGTGCAGCCCGGGGTGAGCCGGCCGTCGGCCTCGGCGCGCTCGATCATGTGCAGCGCCGGGCGGTCCTTGATCGAGCCGGTCGGGTTGCGGTCCTCCAGCTTCGCCCAGAGGCTGACCAGGCCCTCGGTGTTGCCGGGAACGGCGGCGGACAGCCGCGGCAGGCGGACCAGCGGGGTGTTGCCGACGGCTTCGAGCGGACTGTCGTAACGCAAGGGAGGCCTCCGGCCACGGCGGTGAGGGTCACACGGCGGTGAGGGTCACGAGGGTGGTTCCCCCGCCGGCGGCGGGGGAACCGGGAGGTCAGCGGGCGCCGCCGGCCACGGCGGGCAGGATCGTGACGCTGTCACCGTCGGCGAGGGCGGTGGAGATGCCCTCCAGGAACCGCACGTCCTCGTCGTTCAGGTAGACGTTGACGAAGCGGCGCAGCTCGCCGCCCTCGACCAGGCGGGCGGCGATGCCCGGGTGCCGGGCGTCGAGGTCGGTGAAGAGTTCCCCGAGGTTGCTGCCGTTGCCCTCGACGGCCTTGGCGCCGTCGGTGTAGGTGCGGAGGATGGTCGGGATGCGGACCTCGATGGCCATGGGTGCGCTCCTGTGCGAGTCGTGGAGTGGGTGGGCCGCAGCGGGCGCGGCAGGGCGGACGGGTGCCCGGGGCTCGGCGCCGCCGCAGGGGTGGCGGGCCCGGGTGGGGTGCGGCGGCTCTCAGCGCGAGCGCGCGGGCGTGCCTGGACAGATCGCGCCGGCGTGCCGGCACAGGTCGATGTGCAGGCGCGCCACGAGGCGGGTGCCCGGGGCCTGGTTGCTCACATCGACGGAACGCATGGGCTCATCGTATAGATTCCCGGGCCCGCTTAGACATGCCCGTCTCGGGATCCGGATGTTCCCGTCCCCGGTGCTGAGACGGCGCGGGCCGCCGGCCGCTCGCCGGCGGTCGGCGGCCCGCGTCCGGGCTGGTGCCGGTCAGGCCTGGTACGTCTCGACGACCTGGACGTCTTCCTCTGTGATCTCGCCGTCCACGATGCGGAACGACCGGAACTGGTAGGGGTCGCCCTCCCCGTTGCCGTCCGCGGTGGAGACCAGGACGTAGTGGGCGAACGGCTCGGAGGCGTAACTCACGTCGGTGCGCGAGGGGTAGGCCTCGGTCGCGGTGTGCGAGTGGTAGACGATCACCGGCTCCTCGTCGCGGTCGTCCATCTCGCGGTAGAGCTTGAGCAGGTCGCCCGAGTCGAACTCGTAGAAGGTGGGCGAGCGGGCGGCGTTGAGCATCGGGATGAACCGCTCGGGCCGTCCGCTGCCGGCCGGTCCGGCGACCACGCCGCAGGCCTCGTCCGGGTGGTCGGCGCGGGCGTGGGCCACGATCCGGTCGCGGAGTTCTCGGGTGATGGTCAGCATGCGGTCAGGATAGCCACGCCCCGGCGGCCCCGAACGGGTGACCGGTCGCCGGGGCGTCCGAGGCGCGGTCGGCGGGCGTCCGCGGGGTGGCGACGGACACCGGGCCCACCCGGCGGGGGCGTCCGCGGGGTGGGCCCGGTGTCCGTACGAGGCGCGGGATCAGCCGCCGTTGGCGACCTGCGCGTGGTCGCGGCCGGCCTCCTGGGCGGGGCCGTCGACGGCCTGCGGGTCGCGGCGCCGCAGGAAGCGGTAGCCGACCACCAGCACCAGGGCCCAGCCCGGGAACACGTAGAGCGAGATCCGGTTGTCCTCGTCCAGGCCGATCAGGACCACGACCAGGGCGAGGAAGGCGAGCGCGGTCCAGCTGACCCAGGCGCCGCCGGGGGCCTTGAAGCTGGGCGCCGGCAGGCTGCCGGCCTGCCAGGCCCGGCGGTAGCGGATCTGGGAGATCAGGATCATCGCCCAGGTCCACAGGCCGCAGACCGTGGCGACCGAGGTGATGTACTCGAACGCCCGCGCCGGGACGAGGTAGTTGAGCACCACGCCGAGGCCCATCAGAAGGCTGGAGACGGTGATCGCGAAGGCCGGGGTGCGGCGGGAGTTGAGCTTGGTGAGCTGTCCCGGGGCCTGGCCGCGCAGGGCGAGGTCGCGCAGCATGCGGCCGGTGGAGTACATCCCGGAGTTGCAGGAGGAGAGCGCGGCGGTGAGCACCACGAAGTTGATGATGCCGGCCGCGGCCGGGATGCCGATCTTGCCGAAGGCGGCGACGAACGGGCTGACGCCGGGCTGGAACTCGGTCCACGGCACGAGCGAGAGGATGACGACCAGTGCGCCGATGTAGAACAGCGCGATGCGCCAGGGCAGGGTGTTGATGGCGCGCGGCAGGGTCTTCTCGGGGTTCTCGCTCTCGCCCGCGGTGACGCCGACGAGTTCGACGCCCAGGTAGGCGAACATGACGATCTGAAGGGTCATCACGGTGGCGCCGATGCCCTTGGGGAAGAAGCCGCCGTCCTGCCACAGGTGGGTGATCGACGCGGTGTCACCGGCCTTGCTGAAGCCGAGGGTGAGCACCCCGATGCCGATCAGGATCATGCCGATGATGGCGGTGACCTTGACCATGGAGAACCAGAACTCGATCTCGCCGAACAGCTTCACCGAGATCAGGTTGGCCGCGTAGAGGACGACCAGGAAGGTCAGCGCGCTGGCCCACTGGGGTATGCCGGGCGCCCAGAACTTCACGTACACGGCGGCGGCGGTGGTCTCCGCCATGCCCGTGACGACCCAGAACAGCCAGTACGTCCAGCCGGTCACGTAGCCGGCGAAGGGGCCGAGGAACTCCCGCGCGTACTCGGCGAAGCTGCCGGAGACCGGGCGGTAGGTGAGGAGTTCACCGAGGGCGCGCATGATCACGAAGATCACCACGCCGGCGACGGCGTAGGAGAGGATCAGGCTCGGGCCGGACTTGGAGATCGCGGTGCCGGCGCCGAGGAAGAGCCCGGTGCCGATCGCTCCGCCGATCGCGATCATCTGGATCTGGCGGCTGCCGAGTCCCCGCTCGTAGCCCTCCTCGTCCGGTTTGGTGTCGACCACGTGGTCGTACGGCTTCTCGGCCATGGTGCACCGTCCTGCTCGGTCTCGGGGGTGGAGAAGTCGTACCACGCACGATCCGGATAACGGTGTCCATCTGAGCGATATTTGAGCATGCCCTGGCAGGGTTTGCCCGATTTTGAAGGGAAAAGCCACGGCTGATCGTCCACATGCTGGACCGAACCTCCGGGGCCTGCCCGAAAGCGGGCAGGATCATCCCGGAAGTGCGAACGGGAGAGAGCCGCGACGCCCCGCGTACACGCGGGAACTCCCTTGGGTTCAGGCCCCGTTCACCCGACCGGGGCCGTCCGCCCGACCGGCGCCGCTCAGTCGGCCATCGCCTCCAGCAGCGACTCCTGCAGCGCGCCCAGCCACAGGTACGCCATCACCAGCGGCTTGCGCTCGTCGCCGTCCGGCAGCGCGTAGAGGCCCTCCTCGTCGTCCTCGGTGACCTCCAGCCGCACGCCGAGGGCCAGCCGCAGGTCGTTCAGCGCACCCAGCCAGCGCAGGACGTCGGGAGCGCCCAGCTTGAGCACCCCGGCGCCGCCGAGGCCGTCCAGCGCCCGGACGACGAACAGCGCGTCGTCCCGCTTGCGGGCCCGCAGGTCCAGCTCGGTGAAGCGGCGGAACTCCCCGGACGCGGCCCGGGCCTCCTCGTCGTCCGGCTTCTCCGGGTCCCGGTAGGCGTCCGGGAAGAAGCGGTTCAGCACCGGGTCGGCGGGTGCCTCGGTCGGGCCCTCGGCGAACAGCGCGGCCAACGGGTCGCCGCCCTCCCCGCCCGGGCCGGGGCCGATCAGCTCCAGCAACTGCACTTCCAACGAGCGGAGGATGGAGGCCTCCCACTCGTCCAGCGCGATCGCCGCGCCGCCACCGCCGGTGCCCTCGAACAACCCAGCCATCTCTATCGGTCAGCCCGTCTTCGTCGTCTTCGTGTCGTGCGGTCGGCGTTCGGCCGGTCGGCGCGCGGCCGCCCGGCCCGTCGGCCCGGCGTCAGTCGTGCTGCAGCGTCGCCCAGAGGCCGTAGCCGTGCATCGCCTGGACGTCGCGCTCCATCTCCTCGCGGGAACCACTGGAGACCACCGCCCGCCCCTTGGTGTGGACGTCCATCATCAGCTTCCTGGCCTTGTCCTTCGGGTAGCCGAAGTAGGCCTGGAACACGTACTGGACGTAGCTCATCAGGTTGACCGCGTCGTTGTGCACGATGGTCACCCAGGGCGTGTCCGGCTCTGTCACCGGCAGCCCCTCGACCTCAGGGCGCTCGATCTCTGCGGGCGCGACACTCACGCCGGGTCCTCCTCGCTGCACACTCGTCCGTTGGTCCTCAAGCCCCATGCTGCCATCCGGGGGACACCCGGGCGATTCCGACCCGGCTCACTCGGCGAGAAATCGTCACTCTGACGCTAAGTGGTAGTAGCATCATCCTCATGGACGCCACTTCAGTGCGCGCGGCCGGCTCGACCGCGCTGCTCACCGACCGCTACGAGCTCACCATGCTGCAGGCCGCCCTGCGCAGCGGGGCCGCGCACCGCCGCTCCGTCTTCGAGGTGTTCACCCGCCGCCTGCCGAACGGCCGCCGCTACGGCGTCATGGCCGGCACCGGCCGGGTACTCGACGCCGTCGAGAACTTCCGCTTCTCCAGCGCCCAGCTCGACTGGCTGTCCGGACAGGACGTGGTCGACGAGGACACCCTGCGCTTCCTCGCCGACTACCGCTTCCGCGGCGACATCCAGGGCTACCCCGAGGGTGAGGTCTACTTCCCCGGCTCGCCGCTGCTCACCGTCGAGGGCAGCTTCGCCGAGGCGGTGATCCTGGAGACGGTGATCCTGTCGATCCTCAACCACGACTCGGCGATCGCGGCCGCCGCCTCCCGGATGACCGCCGCCGCCGGCGGCCGCCCGGTGATCGAGATGGGTGCCCGCCGGGCCCACGAACACGCCGCCGTCGCCGCCGCCCGGGCCGCCTACGTGGCCGGGTTCGCCGCCACCTCCGACCTGGAGGCCGGCTTCACCCACGGCATCCCCACCACCGGCACCGCCGCGCACGCCTTCACCCTGGTGCACGACAGCGAGCGGGACGCCTTCCGCGCCCAGATCGCCTCGATGGGCAAGGGCACCACGCTGCTGGTCGACACCTTCGACCTGCACGAGGCCGTGCGCACCGCCGTCGAGGTCGCGGGCCCCGAGCTGGGCGCCGTCCGGATCGACTCCGGCGACCTCACCCTGCTGGCCCACCGGGTCCGCCGACAGCTGGACGAGCTGGGCGCCGGGAACACCCGGATCATCGTGACCTCGGACCTGGACGAGTACGCGATCGCCGCCCTGGCCGCCGCGCCGGTGGACGGCTACGGCGTCGGGACCAGCCTGGTCACCGGCAGCGGGCACCCGACCTGCGCGATGGTCTACAAGCTGGTCGCCCGCGCCGGGACGGACGGCGGTCCGCTCGTGCCGGTGGCCAAGCGCGCGGCCGGCGGCAAGACCAGCATCGGCGGCCGCAAGTGGGCCGCCCGTCGGCCCGACGCCGACGGCGTGGCCGAGGCCGAGGTGGTCGGCACCGGGCCCGTCCCGGACGAGCTGCGGCCGCACCTCGTGCAGGTGCCGCTGGTGCGGGCCGGCGAGACGGTCGGCCGGGAGCCGCTGAGCGCCGCGCGCGAGCGCCACGTCCGCGCCCGGGCCGCGCTGCCGCTGTCGGCCACCCAGCTCTCCAAGGGCGACCCGGTGCTGCCGACCGAGCTGCTCCTGCCGGCCGACGTGGTGCTCTGACGGGGCGCGGCCCCGACCGACGCACCCGTCCGACGCACCCGTCCGACGCACCCCGTCCGACGCCCCCCGTCCGACGCCCCCGTCCGACGCCCCCCGTCCGACGCCCCCGTCCGACGCCCCCCGTCCGACGCCCCCTCCGGCGACCGGACGTACCTCGTCCGGACGGACGGCCCGCCTGAGGACGGACGCGGACGCCCGCACGGGCGCCCGCACGGAGGCACCGGTCCGACCACCGGACCCGCCTCCGGTCCGGCCACCGGACGGGCCCCGGGGCTTCCGCCCCCGCGCGGCACTCCCTAGAGTCAGCCGTAGAGTTCCCCGGAGCTCCCCGAGAACCCCCCGAGCCCGCACCGCCGGGCCGAGTACTCCCGAGGGCTCCCCCACCGGGGCGCCGCCTCCCGCGGGCCCCCGACTTCCGAGGATGCGAGCCATGCACCGGGCACTGATCGTCGTCGACGTTCAGAACGACTTCTGCGAGGGCGGCAGCCTGGCCGTCGCCGGCGGCGCCGAGGTGGCCGCCGCCATCACCGACCTGATCGCCGAGTCCTCCCCCGGCTACCAGCACATCCTCGCCACCCGCGACCACCACATCGACCCGGGTGCGCACTTCTCCGCCGAGCCGGACTACGTCGACAGCTGGCCGCCGCACTGCGTGGCCGGCACCGAGGGCGTGGGCTTCCACCCCAACTTCGCGCCCTCCGTGATCTCCGGCGCGGTCGAGGCGGTCTTCGACAAGGGCGCCCACTCGGCGGCGTACAGCGGCTTCGAGGGGCTGGACGAGAACAACCGCGGTCCGGTGGAGTGGCTGCGCGAGCGGCAGGTCGACGCGGTCGACGTGGTGGGCATCGCCACCGACCACTGCGTCCGTGCGACGGCGCTGGACGCCGCCCGGGCGGGCTTCGCCACCCGCGTCCTGCTGGACCTCACCGCCGGGGTGGCTCCGGAGACCACCGCCGCCGCGCTGGAGGAGCTGCGGGCGGCCGGGGTCGAGCTGGTCGGCGCGCCGGTGGTCCGTTCCTGACGCACCCGGCGCCCGCGGCACCTCCGGTTCAGACCACCAGCAGCTCCACCACGTCCGTGCCGCCGGCCCGGTGGGCCTCGCGCAGCTCGCCGCCGACCGCGTCCGGGTCGGCGGCGAGCCGGGCGCCGGAGACGTACACCACCCGGATGCCCAGGTACTCCATCCGGTGCTGGCCGCCGCGCACCCAGGCGGCCTCGCCCTCGCTGACGCAGCGCAGGTCCGAGTCCACCTCCACCGCGACGCCGCGCTCGGGCCAGTAGAGGTCCGGGACGGCGATGTACGTACCGCCGCGCATCCGCAGCTCGGGGGCGTTCAGCGGGACCGGCAGCAGCCACTCGTCCACCAGGTGGCCGAGCCGCTCCAGCACCGAGTCCCGCTCGGCCGCGAGGAGTTCGTCCAGCGCGGCACGCACCCGGGGCTCGTCGGTCAGCCCGGACTCGATCAGCTCCACGGCCAACTCCCGCACCGTGCAGCCGTTCTCGCGACGGGAGACGGCCTCGCGCAGCACCTCGCGCACCGGCGCCGGGGCTCCCGGGACCGCCGTCCACTCGCCGAGCGCGTCGGCGACCGCCCGAGCCACCGGCGCGCAGGCCAGGCCGTGCACCGAGTGGGCCACCAACTCCCGCTCGGTGCGCCGGATCCGCACCTCGCCGACGTCCTTCAGCCGGCGCTGACGGGGGACCAGGACGTCCACCCCGGTCACCGCCGGCAGCCGCGGCACGGCCGCGAAGCCGTACAGCGCCAGCGCGGCCGCACCGGTGATGACCGCCCCCTCGCGACGACCCTCCTCACGGCCGTTCTGCGCGGCGTACAGCAGCGCGGCCCAGATCCGCTGCTCCGGGGTCGGCCCGTCGGACTGCAGCAGGTAGACCCGCGGCAGCATCCGCTGCCAGGGGCCGCCCCGACGGCAGTGCTCGGTGATGACGCGGGCCGGCACGCCCCGGGCGCGCAGCTGACTCGCGGTGACGACGTTCTGCTGACGCTTCGCCAGCTCCTCCAGCGACGGCGGAGGCGAGGGAATCCGGTAGCTCATGCCGACACCATCCCCAACCACCCCGACCCGCGACCGGGAGCCTGACGCACTGTTACGCAACCGTCGCTAAACCGGGATCAGCCCGCACTAAAGTCCTCATACCCTCACTCATTTGGAGTAATTGACGCCCAGCCGGTTGCCATATCTGATCGATAACGATCACCGACCTGGTCGCCTGACCCAGAGTGACCAAAGGCATACGGCGAGGGACCCTCCAGACGTCAATCCCGCCCCGGGGATTGCCTAGGCTTACGTCATGTCACGTGACGAGACCGCCGGCCTCCGCGCGGCCCAGCTCCGCCTCGGCCGCCTGCCCGGATACGTCCGCCGCCCGGACCCCGCCCGCCGCAGCGGCGAGAAGGGCCATACGTACAAGAAGGGCTGGGAGGTCCGCTTCACCGCCCGCAGCGAGGCCGAGATAGCAGAGATCCGCGACCTGGTCGTCGCCGCCGGGTTCGCCCCGGCCAGACCGTTCTTCAAGGGCCACCAGCTCATCCAGCCGGTCTACGGCATGGCGGCGGTGCAGGCCTACCTGGCCGCTAGACAGGCGGCCGAGGAACACGCCGCCCGGGCCGCGGTCGGCGGCCGGCGACGGACGTCGGGGCGGGGCTCCGGCGGGCACGCACCGACGGTTCACGCGGGCGGGGCGCATCCGGGCGGGGCGCACGGCCCCGGTACACACACCACCGGGGCGCACACCGGCGGGCCACACGCCGGCGGGACGCACACCGGCGGGGCGGCGCACCGCTGCGAGCGCGAGGAAGCGGCCGCCCAGGCAGCCGTGGCGGCTGCGGCCGCGGCAGCCACAACCGCACAGGCCGCACAGGCCGCCCGGCGGCGGGCCGTCGAGTCCTTCCCCGCCCAGATCGAGCGGGACACCGCCGCCGACCGGATCTCCCCGTCGGAGGCCCGCACGACCACCTGACGACCGCCCCGACGGACGCCCCCCGACGGACGACCGCACCGTCCGTCCGCACCGCCCCGGCCGCCGAGGCCAGTTCCGGCCGCCGGGGCACGATCGACGGACGTCGACGGACGTCGACGGACACCGACGGACACCGGAGGACACCGGAGGACACCCCGTGCACCGACGGAAACCCCCGCACGCCGCCGCCCGCGGTGGCGCACAGCCCGCACCCACTCCGCGAGCACGGCCCCGGATAGGGCCATGCGTGTGGTCGTGGTGACGCCCGTACCCGCATCCGCGTCCCTCGTCACGGTGATCGCCGCTGTGGTCGTGAGTGCGGTTGTGCGGGTGGTTGTGCGGGCGCGGGTTCGCGCCGTGGGCGTGGACGCCAGCCTCCGGAGGGCCTACGGTGGCACATCAACTGCCTTGCAGCCACAGCCGTTCCACACCCTCTGACCAGCCGCGACGCACTCGCACCTACGCTTCCCACGTCACTGCGCAGCACCACCCCGCCGGACCGGCGCCGGCCCCCCGCCGGCCCCGCCCGACCGCTCCACCGCCCCTTCACACCCCGGTCGCCACCGGAACCGGCCGGGCGGCAGCGGGTTCCGGGCATTCCATCGGATTGGTCACCCAGCGCACCGAGGGCCTACCGTAGAGTGAGCACAGATGATCGACCGTCAGAAACCCATCTCCCTTTCCGAGAAGACGAGATGACCAACCGTCACGCGACTTCAGCCGAGCCACCCCCGGGGCCCGGCGAGCCGGAGGACGTACCGCTGGAGTTCACGGCCTTCTGTGAGCTCCACCGCCCCCGGTACCTCAGCTACGCCAGGGTGTGGCTGACCGAGCACGGCGACGCGGCCATCGCCGTCCAGCAGGCGTTCGCCGAAATCGCGGTGAACTGGCGCGAGTTGATGGGAAGCTCCAATCCGACCGCGCACGCCTGGGAGATCCTGCGCGGCACCGTCGCCGAGCGCACCCGCCGGGAGCCGCCGGACCCGGACCGCCACCCGGCCGACGACGACCTGGCGATCCTGCACTACGTCGTCGGTCTCGCCGCCCCCGAGATCGCCGACGTCATCGGCACCGACGCCGCCAGCGTGGCCGGACGGCTGCGCCGCACCATGCTGCGCGAGGCCTCCGGCTGGTGACCTCGGGCGCCACGCGGCCCACGCGCTCCCCACGCCCCCGTGCGGCCCCACGCGCCCTCCGGACGGCCTCAGACCCGCTCGCCCGTCACGTCGACCAGGTGGTGCACCGGGTCGTGGATCAGGTACCGGGAGAACGACTCGACGGTGAACCGCGCCCCGTCGCTCCGGTTCCCGGTCCGCCGCCACTGCTCGCCGGTCACCCGCTCGAAGCCCGCGGCCAGCGTCTCCGCCGCCTCCGCCAACTCCCCGGCCACCACCCGCGGCAGCTGCTCCCCGTAGCGCTCGGCGACGGCCGTCTCGTCCTGGTCCCAGTTCGAGAACAGCGGGTCGTCCTGGTCGAGCATCAGGTTCAGCCGGACGTGGAACAGCCGGAAGACGTCCCGGACGTGGCACGCGTACTCCAGGTCCGACCAGACCCCCGGCTCCGGCCGGCGACGCAGCCCCTCCTCGTCCCCGGCCAGCACCGCCAGCCAGCCCTCCGCGTTCGCCCGGATCATCCCGGCGACGTCCTCGCGCACCACCCGCGGCGTGTCCAACCCGCAGTCGGGGCAGGGGCGTTCGAGCACCCAGGTCCAGTCCTTGGTGTCGGGGACGATCTCCCCGGCGGCGGCGTTCACCGGAGTCCCGGCGGTCTCGGAAATCCCGGCGGTCTCGGAGGTCCCCGCGTTCTCAGAAGTGCTCATGGGCCCAGCATGGCCGCCACCGCGGACACCCCACCAGCGGCAGGAACGCCAGCGGCCGCCGAAATCCTGCCAGTCCGCCCCCGGAGCCCCGGTCCCCGCATCGCCCAAGCCGACCTCGCCGTCGCCGAATGACCACCCGGGCCGACCGGACCGACCGGACGAAAATGCGTGGACGAACCGGAAACCGGCCGACCATCCTGAACCGCATGACCGCCGACCCCGCCGACCTGGCCGCACTCGCCGTGAAACCCACCCTGCACGGGCCCACCGTCCGCCTGGTCCCCCTCGACGGACGCCACACCGACCCGATGTGGGAACTCTGCTCCGACGAGACGACCAACCGGCTCACCGGCACCCGCACCCGCTTCACCCGCGACCGGATCCACCAGTGGTGCACCACCCGCGCCGACCGACCCGACCGCCTCGACCTCGCCGTCGAGGACACCGCCACCGGCCGCTTCCTCGGCGAGACCGCCCTCACCGACGTCGACCCCGACAACGCCTCCGCCGAGTACCGGATCGCCCTCACCCCGGACAGCACCGGCCGCGGCATCGGCACCGAGACCACCCTCCTGGTCCTGCGCCACGCCTTCGAGACCGTCCGGCTCCACCGCGTCCGGCTCGAAGTCTTCGAGTACAACGAACGCGCCGCCCGCACCTACCGCAAGTCCGGCTTCACCCTGGAAGGCCGCGCCCGCCAGGCCCACCACTGGGACGGCCGCTACTGGGACGTCCTCCACATGGCCGCCCTACGGGAGGAATGGCTGAGCACTCACTGATACGTCCCGTCGTACGGGGGCTGCTGGTACGGCGGCCGGGCTCCCCCGGCCGCCGCCCGCCTCCGCCGCCGCGCCTGGACCACCGCCACCACCGACAACCCCAGGACCACCGCACCGGCCGCCACCGCACCGATCACGAGCCCGGTGTCGCCCCCGCTCCCACCACCGGCGGCCGCGGGCACCGGGGGCTCCGCGGACGGCTGGTCCGTGTCGTCACTCGCGTCGTCGCCGGGCGGCGTCCCCTTGGTCTCCGGCCGCTTCGCCAACGGATTCTCCCGAGGCCCGCCGTCCACGGCCGGATTCGCCTCCAGCGCCTTCGCGGGCGCGAGGATCCCGTAGCCGTAGTGGCTGTTGGGCACGACCGTCCCGTTGGCGGGAGGGGTGGCCGACTTGATCATCCGATTGATGACCTGCCCGGCCGACAAGTCCGGGTACTTGGACCGGATGAGCGCGGCAGTGGCGGAGACGTAGGCGGTCGAGTCGGAGGTGCCGTTCGCAACCCCGTAGCTCGTCGACGACTTCGCCGTGGCCCGGTAGATCCCCACTCCCGGAGCGATGAGCGTGGTCTCGGAGCCCGATGTGGAGTCGTCCCAGACGACGCCCTTGGAATCCGAAGCTCCTACTGCCACCACCCCGGGGTAGGCGGCCGGGTACTGGACGCCCCTGTCGGAGCCGTCATTGCCCGAACCGGCCACCAGCACGACGTCCTTCGACACCGCGTACGCAATCGCCTTTCGTGTCTGCGAGTCGAATCGCGAACCGCCGGCGAGGGAGATGTTGATGACCTTCGCGCGGTTCTCCACTGCGAAGCGGATCGCTGCCGCCAGGTCATTCTGCTCGGGAATGGGGCCGCCGTCGCTCGTCCGCACCTTCACGGGGAGGATCTTCGCCTTCGGGGCAAGACCCATCACGCCGGTCTGCGCACCGTGCCCGTGTCCTGCGATCAGGCTCGCCATGCCGGTGCCGTGGCCGTCGGTGTCGATGCGGCCGTCCGATTGGGTGCCGGAGAAATCAGCCCCCGGAAGAACCTGACCGGTCAGGTCCTGATGCTCCGAGTTCACCCCGGTGTCGACCACCGCGACGATGACGCCCTCGCCCTGGCTGACCGGCCAGACCTTGGCATCGGCCTCGAAGGACTTCAGCGCCCACTGCTGATCCCTGATCTGGTCGGCCGATGCCGCCGGTGCGACGACGCCCCAGATCAACATCCCGGCGGCAAGGGCCGCTGTGCCACGCGCCAACCGACGGCTCGCCAAACCTGGTCACCCCACTCAACGAGGCATCCCGCAGATCACCGACCTGCGGGATGCGATCAGATCACCCGTCCGTCCACGGACCGGCCTCATTCCACCACGTTCGGGTTGGTCGGCTTGTCCGACGCCCAGGTCTCCTCGTCCTCGACGAGGTAGTCCGGCCGCTTGCCGTCCTTCTCCCGGTCCTTCCGGCGTCCTTGTGCCCCGCTCAGCGGAACGCCGGGAGACATGCCGTTCGCGCTCGCGGCACTCGGCTCGGCCCTTAGCCGGTTTCGCGCGCCCAGCCCGGACCCGCCTTCCGTGAATGCCTGCTTGCCGCGCGCTCCGGCGTCGGACGGAGCCTGTCGGACGGGGACCCCAGGGCCTGCCGGGGCCCCGGCGACCTGCTTGGCGCCGGATGCCCCGCGGCCCCCGACTCCGATACCTGGATGAATCTCGCCACCACCGGTGCCGGCGGCTCGACCCCCGCGGGGACCGGCACCTTCCACGGGTGTCTCACGGCTGCCGGCGAATCCGGGCAGGCCCGACGGATTCTGCCGGGTCGGCCCCGCAGGGCTGACGATCGTCTGCCCGCCTCCACCCGAGACCGGTCCGTCCGCGGGGCCTGCAGTAGGTACCCCGGTCAAGCCGGAGGTCTGGGTACCGGAAGTCGGGGTGCTCGGCACGCTACCGCTCGGACGTGACACGGGAGTACCGGAGATGCCCTCATCGGAGCCACGGCTCGTCGTGTTCGACGGCTTCGGCGAAGCCTGTGCCCTGCCCCCCTTGATCCCGGAGTCGCTCGGAACGGCCGAGTTCCTGGACGTGGAACCTGTCGTCGTCGAAGGTCGGGAGGCCTCAGCCCGTCGCGGCGCGGCAACGGCCGTCGGCCTAGCCGACGTTCCCCCGACTCCCAGTGAGGTGCCCGACATCATCGCCGCAGCTGCTGCAGCGGCTGCGCCCGCGTTGCCAGGATCCTCCCGTGATACCGAATCACCGGGTTTGTCGACCTTCCCCAAATTCGGGAGCGGCGGAGCCTTCAGCGCCGGGGTCGCGATGCGGTAGTGCATGGCGAGGGTCTGCATGACGGTGGCGGCTTCGGCCTTCTTGCGGTCGGCGATGGGGATGTGTTCGTCGTCGCCGCCGCCGAACACGGAGGCGAGGCCGTCGCCGACGTGGTCCTTGAAGGTGTCCCAGTTGCCCGGCTCCTCGGGCATCTCGCGTTTGGCCTTGGCCATGGCCTCGGAGACGCTGTGGAGGATGTTGGCCGCGTCGTTGGCGTAGGCGGCGGCGTTGTTGATGCCGGCGGCCAGGTTGAGCATGCGGGTGTGGAAGGCGTCGCTGGTGGTGCCTTCCCAGGTGGTGGCGGCTTCCGTGCTGGCTTTGGTGAGGGTGAGGCGGATCTGCTTGAGGGTGTCGGCGGCCGCGCGCCAGGGATCGCCGGCGGCCATGACAGCGCCGGGGTCGAGGGCCTGTGCCATGGTGCGGAGTTGGGCGTGGCTGTACTTGGTGAAGTCTGTGTAGACCACGGGCGGTTCGCCTCCGTTCGGGTCCGGGCGGGCGGCCGCTAGATGGTGGCGTTGCCGCGGTTGGACGGGGTGAGGTTCTTCTCGTGCGCGGCCTGGCTGGTGGCGGAGGGCTGTGCGACGGACCAGCCGTCACCGTTGAGCTTGAGCTTGAGCTTCTGCGCGGTGTGCTGGTCCTGTTCCTCGTAGTTGGTGGCGGTGAGGTCGGCGTTCAGCTGGGCCTCGTTCACCGCCTCCTGGAGCTGGTTGAGGACGTCGCGCAGCGCGTCCCGCATGGTGCTGTAGCGGCCGTGGATCTCGGCGGCTTCGGCGAACTCGCCGAAGGCGTTCTTGCCGACGCCGCTGCGCCCGTGGGTGTCGGTGCCGTCGGCGTGTTTCTGGAAGTCGGCGAGCAGGAGCCGCACTTGGCCGGCGAAGGCGCGGAGTTGTTCGATCTCTACGCGGTAGCCCTGGCCGGCTCCGCCGGTCGAACCGGTACCCGTGCCTGATCCCATGTCGGCGCCTCCCCCGTGCGTCCGTCCCTGGCGGTCGGGGCCGGGCCCCGGTGCCTCATGTCTAACACACCGGTCCCGAATCCTGCCCCGGGCTTGGTCAGTTCGCGGTCGTCCCGTCGCGCAGGGCTTCGGCGAGGGCGCGGCGGCACAGGGAGTCGGCGTGCCGGGTGGTCTCGGGGAGGCGGTAGCGGCGGGCGAGGTCGAGGGTGGTGCGGACGGCGGTGTCGAGGCCGATCCGGTGGCCGACGGAGACGAAGACGGGTTTGACGCCGGGTCGGGTGCGGACGGCGCGGCCGACTTCTTCGCCGGTGGCGGGGTCGGTGAGCGGGGTCCAGGAGCCGCGGGGCGCGTCGGGTTCGTGGTGGTCGAAGGTGAAGGGGGTCTTGGCGACGCCGAGGGTGCGCAGGCCGGTGACGACGCCGAGGTGGCTGGCGAGGCCGAGGCGGCGGGGGTGGGCGAGGCCGTAGCCGTCGCAGACGACGGTGTCGGGGGTGCGGGTGAGGGCGGCCAGTGCGTCGAGTACGGCGGGGAGTTCGCGGAAGGCGAGGAGTCCTGGGAGGTAGGGGAAGGCGATCCGGCCGACGGCGGTGGCCTGTTCGACGACGTCCAGGGTGTCCCGGTCGAGCAGGACGGCCGCTGCGACGACGAGGTCGCGGTCGTCGTCGTAGGCGACGTCCACGCCGGCGATCAGGTCACCGGGGGCGTCCTCGTCGTCGTGGGCCCGGACGAGCGGGCGCAGCCGCTGCTGTTCGGCGAGTGCTGCGGCCTCGGTGGTGGGCCAGTCGGCGGGCACGGGCACGGTCGGTTCCCCCGGGGAGTGGTGGTGCTGCGCGGTGGGCGCGGCGTTGGCGTGGTGGTGCGTGTCGTCGACGCGCTGCGGTTCACCGTACAGACCGGGGCGGACGACCCCGGGGTGAGCCCGTGCGCCCCCTGTGCTCCCGGGCGGGGGGACTAGCCTGGACGTATCGAACTGCCTTGCCGGGTAGGACTCCTGGAACCGGCACCACTCCCGCCCGTTTCCCCCGACGTGCGAAGGACCCCCGCCATGCCGCGTCCCTCCGCTGCCCAGGCCTGCCTCGGCTCGTTCACCGTCGTCGCCGCCACGGTGGCACTGCTGGCCGTTTCGGGCGCCTCGGGCGTCCTGGCGGTCGCGGTCGTGGTGGTCTTCGCGTTGGCACTCGGCACCGTGGTGACGGTGCTGTCACTCTCCCGCTCGGCGGCGACCGCCACCACGGCCACCACCGCGGCCTCCACCATCGAGCCGGGCCCGGCCGAGACGCCCCGCGCCACCCCGGCGGGCCCGACCGCCCCCGAGCGCGCGTACGCCCGGCAGCGCTGATCCGCCGCCGGGCGCAGGAGCGTTCCGCGCCGCCGCTCAGACTTCCGTGGTGACCACCACGGTCTTCGCGGCCTTGTCGTGGATGCACTGCCGGTACGGCTTGTCGAAGACGCCGAAGAGCAGGTCGATGACCCACCAGAGCGCGGCGCAGCAGAGCAGGGCCGGGAGGATGAAGACCGCCGAGCGGGTCCAGGCGGCGGACTGGGTCGGGATGTTGCCGTCGATGAGCATGGCGACGCGGACCTTCGTCGCCTTCTTGCCGAGGGTCTGGCCGTCCCGGCTGAGCATCAGGGCGTCGTAGACGAGGTAGATGAGGCAGGCGAGCCAGAAGGCCTCGGCGGAGCCGCTGCGCGCACCGAGGTCGACGAAGGGGCCCACCACGATCAGGGCGACGGCCTGCACGAGGAGGTAGTCGATCAGCCGGGCGAGGATCCGCTTGGGCCAGGTGCCGAGCGGCGGCATGCCGGGGACGGGTCCGCCGCCGGGCGTCCCGTACGCGCCGGGGCCGTAGCCGGTGCCGTAGCCGGGCGGGGGCTGGTCGTACGGATTGTGGTCGTACGGGGTCCGGCCGCGGGCGGGTCCGCTCTGCGCGCTCCCGCCGTACGTGCCCTGGTAGGCGCCGGGGCCGCCGGGCTCACCGCCGGGCGGGCCTTGCGGCGGCTCTTCGGGCGGGGTCGGGCCCGACGGCTCGCCTTCCGGCGCACCGCCGCCCGGCTGGGGGGACTGCTTGTCGAAGGAGGGCTTGCCGCCCCCCTCCGGCTGGGGGCCTGAGGGGTCGTGGGTGCTCATGCCCCGAGTAGAACATCACACATTCTCAGGGTTCGGGATATTTCGCCCGTTTTGCCGTCGCCGCCGCGGAAGGGCCGAGGGGCTCGGCGTCTCAGACCCGCACCACCCGGGTGCGGGCCGCGCGGTCCTGCCAGCCGCGCCTCGCCGGACGGTCGAACACCGGCCAGACCAGGCCGAGCAGCAGCACCGCGCCCACCTGTCGTACGGTCCACCGGAGCAGTGACCGGCCGAGGCTCAGCCGGGTGCGGGCGGGGGCCGCGGCGTCCACCACGCGGATCCGGGCCAGCCGCTTGCCGAAGGTCTGGCCGGTGCGGGCGATCGGCAGCACCTCGTAGAGCAGGCCGGCGAGGAGCAGGATGCCGATCAGCACGGCGATCTTGCCCAGCACCACGTCGTCCACCAGCCAGACCTGGACCTGACGGCGGGTGAGGGCGCTGGCCATCCGGGCCTGGTCGAGCTTCTGCTGGAGGTGGTCGGAGACCGAGCGTCCCAGCGGGATGGCGGCGGCGACGGCGACCACCAGCAGCACGACGGTGTCCACTGCCCGGGCCGCGAGCCGGCGCCCCAGCCCGGCCGGCACCGCGGCGGGGGCGGCGGAGCGACGACGGGCGGCGGCCTTCCGGGCCGACCCCACGGCGGGCAGCGGAGCGGTGGGGGTGACGGCGGCGGGTGCACCGCGCCTCGCGGACCCGGCGGACCCGGCGGACCCGGCGGACCCGGCGGACCCGGTGGACCCGGCAGACCCGGTGGACCCGGCGGACTTGGTGGACGCGGCGAACTTGGCAGACCCGGCGGACTTGGCAGGCGCAGCGCCCGTGGCGGACCCACCGGGGCCCGTCCCCTCGGCCGGCACCTCCTCCACCACCGGCACCGCACCCGAGGCCTCGACGGGCGGGACCTCGACGGGCGGGACCTCGGCGGGCGCGGATTCAACGGGCGCGGATTCGACGGACGGAGCCGGGGCCTTCCGCAGGGCCACTGCCGCGGCGGGTGCGACGGCGGCAGCCGGCGCCACGGCTGCCGGAGCGCGCTCCGGTTCCGCACGCCCGTCCTCCTCGTCGGGCGCCCCCGGAAGCACCCCCCAGGAGACCCAGCGCGGCGCGCCGCCGGTCTCCATCAGCCCACGTTGCGCCCCCGGATCGGCCTGCCATCCCGACTCCCCCGGGGCTGCCTCGGACAGCGGCACCGGCGCCGGCGCGGGCAGCGCGGCAACCCCCGGCTCCGCGAAGCCCCCAGCGAACGCCGCGCCCGCCAGGCCCCCCTCCCCGGACGACGGGTCCGACATCACGGAGCCCCCGGAGCCCCCGGCGGCCGCGCCTGCGGCCGACGACGCCGGCCCGACCGTCCGGAACACCGGACCGCCGATCACCTCCGCCACTCGCGGCCCGATCACGAAGGACGCCCCGCCCGTGGTCTGGTCGAAGTACACCGGCCCGGTGTCGCCCCCGCCCGCCGGCGGCCGCCCCTCCGGCACCGGCGTGGGCGCAGGCGCCGGCACGACGGCCGCCGGAACCACCGGTGGCGGCACCGCCCGCGCCGGCGGTCGGCCCGGGGCGGGCCGCCGGGCCGCGTACCGGGGCGGCTCCAGCAGCTCGCCCTCGGCGGGCGCGGGCCGGCTGGTGCCGGGCACCCAGGCCGAGCCGCCCCAGTACCGGACGAAGCCGGGGATGGAGGGGTCGGGGTAGTAGCCCGGCTGGGGCGCGACGGCCGGGTCGCCTCCGTCGGCGAAGGAGCGGTCCGTCATGGGGGTCTTCTTTCCTGGCAGGTCCTGACGAGGGCAAGGAGAAGGACGGTGGCGGGCGGCGAGGGCCGCGGGAGAGCCGGATGCGGCCGCCCGGGACCGACGAAACCAGTGGAGCGGTGGAGCCGGTGGAACCGACGAAGCCGGTGGAGCCGGTGGAACCGTGAGTCGACATGCGCCGCGTCCGCCCGCGCGCACGACCCGGCGCACCCGGCGCTCGGCGCGCGTGGGGGCACCACCGATGGGCGGAAAGTCGCCGGGCAGTCACAAAGGGTAGTACCTCGCCGGAGCCCTGACGTGAAGTTCGCGAATCCCCGGACAGCGCCGGGCCGCTCGCGATAAAGAACCAGGCGCGCGGCGAACGCTCGCACGCCGCGCGACCGCCCCCTTCACCACCCCCCGTCGAACTTCCCGAAGAAATCCCGGAAACGTGTGTAAGAGCCGGTGCGGACCGCCCTCTCAAAGGTCACAGGGCCCGGAACCGGGCACGCCCCGCAGGCAGAGAGGAAGACGATCATGGAACGCCACGTCAGCGTCGTCGAGCACGAGCTGGAGCTCAACCTGGTGCTCTCGCCCGAGCACAGCGTCCCCGTCCCGGCGCGGCTGTCCTACGGCAGCCACGACCCGTACGCGGTCTACATCACCTTCCACCTGGACACCGGCTCCCCGGTGACCTGGGTGTTCGCCCGCGAGCTGCTGGTCGAGGGCACCTTCCGCCCGTGCGGCCAGGGCGACGTGCGGATCTGGCCGACGCGGTCGGGCCGGCGCAGCGTGCTCTGTCTGGCGCTGAGCTCGCCCGCCGGCGACGCGCTGCTGGAGGCGCCGCTGCCGGCCGTCGCGGCCTGGCTGGAGCGGGCGCACCGCCTGGTGCCGCCGGGCAGCGAGCTGGCCGCGCTGGACATGGACGGCTCGCTCGCCGAGCTGCTCGCGTAGGCGTGCGCCTCAGCATGCAGCGCAGGCAGCACCACGCACCGGAGCGAGGAAGCAGGAGCGGCGCCCCCGTCGGCTCAGCGGGCCGCGGGGGCCTGCTGACGACCGCGGGCGGCGTCGGGGCCGCCGGCGTCGCGCTGTCCGGGCAGCCGGACCGCCGGCACGCCGGCGGAGCGTCGCCGCGCCCCTATCCGGATCGCGGCGGCGAGCAGGAAGCAGAGGCCGACCCAGGGGTAGACCGAGGTCGGCAGCTGGCGCCACGGTGACATGTGGAGGACGGCCACGCCGACCGGCTTCGCCGCCCACATCGCGAAGGAGAGGAAGGCGACCAGCGTGGCCCAGAAGACCGCCCGCCAACGCAGTCGCCGGACGCCGGCCGGGCGGGCGTGCTCGACGGAGGCCTCGGCGGCGAGCAGGACGAGCAGCGGCACGCACCAGACCCAGTGGTGGGTCCAGCTGATCGGGGAGATCAGCACGGCGGTGACGGCCGCGCAGCAGACGCCCCAGGCCTCGGCCCGGGGCAGCCAGCGGGCGCTGCGGGCGGCCCAGGCGGCGACGGCGAGGCCGGCCACCGCGACCAGGCCGGCCCCGAGGGTGGCGACGGTGCCGGGGTCGGCGCTGTGCAGCAGGCGGGCGAAGGCGCCGCGCAGCGACTGGTTGTCGACGATCCAGGTCTTGCCGACCCGGGAGGAGTCGTAGAGGTACTTGGTCCAGAAGCCCCAGGTGGCGTCGGGCAGCACCAGGGCGCCGAGCAGGAAGGTGCCGAGGAAGGTGAGGCCGGCCACGAAGGCGGCCCGGATCCGGCCGGTGACCAGCAGGTAGACGGCGAACAGGCCGGGGGTGAGCTTGACGCCGGCGGCGATGCCGATCGCCACGCCCTTGCTGCGGCGCCCGTCCGGGCGGGTGAGGTCCCAGAGGACCAGGCAGGCGAGCGCGAGGTTGATCTGGCCGTAGCGGAGCGTGGTGAAGACGGGCTCCAGCCAGACCCCGAGGCCGGTCACCAGGATCACGCCGATCGGCCGCAGCTCGCGGCGCGGCCAGCCGACCAGCTTGAACGACAGGTGGGTCAGCAGGGCGAGCAGCCCGACGTTGCCGAGAGTGATCACGATCCGGAGGAGGGGGACCGGGAACCAGGTGGTCGGGACGAACAGCATCGCCGCGAACGGGGGGTACGTCGCGGGCAGGTTCCACTCGGTGACGCGCAGCCCGTACAGGTCGGAGCCGTCGGCGACGGCGGCGCCCTCGGCCCGGTAGACGATCATGTCCACCATCGAGGTGTGGACGAAGTGGCGCACCACTGCGTACACGACCAGGGAGAACAGGGCCAGCGCGGAGGCGGCCAGCAGCGGACGGCGGGGAGCCTCGCGCAGGGCCCGGACGGGAGCGCCGAGCACGCGGCGCAGCTGGTCCGACAGGGGCTCGGGCGAGGGGTCGGGTGCGGTCCGCACCGGGCTTCGCTCGTCTTGCACCGCTGTCACTGTTCACTCCGTCCACCGCTCGGCCAACCAGCGACGATACCGGATGCCACCCGAACGGCACGGGACTCGTTCGACTACGGAACGTGACAAAGGTGCCCCGACCGGCCGCGCAGTGGCTCGGGGTGGAGCTCGGAGCGCGGACGGCCGGGGCCGGGAGGGCCACCAGGGACCGGAAGGGGCCGGGAAGGCCGGGGGCCCGGCGGGCGGTCAGCCCGTGTACGCCCCCAGGGCCCGGGTGAAGTCCAGCGGCTGCTGGACGATGCTGCTGCAGGTGGCGTCGGCGTAGCCCTTGGCGCCGCCGTCGCAGGCCTTGTCGCGGGTGCCGGACCACATGGCCAGCCAGGCGAGGTGCTTGGCCTTGGCGAAGTCGGCGAGCTGCTTGGCGTCGGCCACGGTGAAGACCTCGCTGGCCACGTCGTTGACGCCGATCATCGGGGTGACCGCGACCCTGCGCCAGGCGGCCGCGTCGTCCAGCCCCAGCACGCTCTTGACCTGGGCCTGCGTGGCGGTGGCCGCGGCGATCGCGTACTTGCCCATCTGGCCCTGCGGGTTGGGGGCGACGCCGTCGCCGAAGTCCATCGCCATGATGTTGACGGCGCCGATCGCGACGCCGTTGGCCTTGGCGTCGGCGACGAGGTCGACGCCGTCCTGGGTCAGGCCGGAGGGCAGCGCGGGCAGGGTGTAGGAGACGTCGAGGGCCTTGCCCTTGGCGGCGGCGTTCTTCTGCAGCTGGGCGACGGCCTGGGCGCGCCGGGTGTTGGCGGCGGCGTTGGCGATCGCGCCGCCCTCGACGTCGAAGTCCAGCTTGGTGGCGCCGTACGCGTCCACGACCTTCTGGTACGCGGCCGTGAGGTCGGCGGTGGAGGAGCAGGCGAGGGCCAGTTCGCTGCCGTTGGCGCCGCCGAAGGAGATCCGGACGTCGCCGCCGATCGCCCGCAGCGCGCCGATCTGGGCGGCCACCGCGTCAGACGACAGGTCGCTGACGCCGCCCCACTTGGGCACGCAGCCGCCGCCGGACACCACGAAGGCGAGGTTGACGTTCTTCACACCGCTCGCCTTGGCGGTGGCGACCAGGTCGTACGGCGGGTACAGCGAGGTGTCCACGTACGGGGCGAAGCCGGCCCCGGCGCCGACCGGAGGAACGGGCACACCGGTCGCCGTGGGGGTGACGGTCGGGGTGGGGGTCGGCGCCGGGGTGGTCGGCTTCGCCGTGGCGGTGGGGCTGGGCTTGGCGGTGGCGGTCGGGGTGGTACTCGCCGTCGCGGTGGGGGAAGCGGTCGGGGAGGCCGTGGCCGTGACGGTGGCGGTCGGACGCCCGGAGGGGGTGGGCGGCGTCCCGTCGCCCGCCTTGCAGGAGACGTTGTTGATCAGGCAGTTCCCCGGCTCGGCCTGCGCCGCGCCCGCGCCCTGCGCGACGAAGCCGACCACCACGCTCTTGCCGGGCTCCAGCCGCTTGCTCCAGGACTCCGGCTTGACCGTGACGTGCTGCCCCTGGGTGGTGAAGGCGGCGTTCCAGAGCGAGTCGATCTTCGCGCCGGCCGGCAGGTCGAAGCTGAGCGTCCAGTCCTCGATCGGGCGGCTGTCCGGATTGGTGACCAGGTACTGGCCGGTGTAGCCGGCGTCCCAGGTGCTGGTGCGGCTGTAGACGGCGCCGAGCGAGGCGGCGCTGGCCGAGGAGGCGAGGACGACCGTCCCGCCCGCGACCAGGGCGGCGGCGACCGCGGCGGCCCCGACGATCGCGCCCTTGCGGCTGCGCCTGCGACGGCCGGAGCGGCGGGTGGACTGGGTGGTCATGGCGCGTTACCTCCGCGGGTGACGTCGGTCGGCCGCCGTCCGGGGCACGGGGTGCCTGCGGACGTCCGGGCGGCCGGCCCGGCTCGGTCGGGTGACCGGCGCGACCGACGCTAGCGGCGGCCCGGGGGCCGCAACGGCTTGCTGAGCGAGGGGTAGAACTCCCTTAGGCCGCAGTTAAGGAAGACCCCTCCACTGACCCGCCGCCACCACCGGAACCACCGTCAGCACCGGAGGCCGCCGGAGCCCGCCGGAGCCCGCCATCGACCGCCGGGACCGCGAGCGCCGGAACCGCGACCGTCGGCCCGTCACCGCTGGAAGAGCGCTCCCCGGCTCCGCCGCCGTCCGGTCCGCGCGCCCGCCGCCTCCTGCGGCCGGGTGCGCAGCCGCAGCCTGGTCTCGGCGCCGCCGAGGACGGCGGAGCGGCCGAGCGCGAGGTCCCCGCCGGTGGTCTCGGCGAGCTTGCGGACGATGTCCAGGCCGAGGCCGGTCGAGCCCTCGCCGCCGTGGCCCTCGCCGCGCTTGAGGGCGGCGGCCGGGTCGCTGTACCCGGGGCCGGCGTCGCCGACCAGCACGATCACCGAGGAGTCGGTGGCCAGCACGTCCACCGAGAAGGCGGTGCCGATGGCGGTGTGCCGGAAGACGTTGCCGAGCAGCGCGTCGACGACGGCCGCCAGGTCGCCGCGCTGGACGGGTACGGGTGCCGGGCGCTCGGCACCCGCGAGCTGCCAGCGGCGCCCCTCGTCCTCGGCCAGTGCCGACCAGAAGCCGACCCGCTCGCGGATCACCTCGGCGGCGTCGCAGCCGACCGTGACGGCGGGCGCGTCCTCGGGGGCGCGGCGGGCCGAGCGGATGATCTGGTCGACCTCGCGCTCCAGTTGGGCGACCGCGTGCCGGGTGGCGTCGGCCGCGTCGCCGTCGCCGAGCGAGGCGGCGTTGAGCCGAAGCACGGTCAGCGGGGTGCGCAGCCGGTGGGACAGGTCGGCGGCCAGTTCCCTTTCGGCGGCGAGGAGTTGGACCACCCGGTCGGCCATGGTGTTGAACGCGTGGCCGGCCTCGCGCAGTTCCTCGGGGCTGCCGTCGACCTGCTTGCCCGTCACCGGGACCCGGACCGCGAGGTTGCCGGCGCCCAGGGAGCGGGCGGCGCCGGCGAGCCGCCGGGCGGAGGCGACGATCCGGTTGCCCATCCGGTCGGCGACCAGCACGGAGATGGCGACCAGGGCGAGCGCGACGGCGGAGAGCACCAGCCAGGCGGTGGAGACGCCCCGGGTGAGGTCGCTCTCGGCCACGAACACCTCGACGACGGCCGTCCGCCCGGTGTCCACCGCGACCGGCTGGAGCAGGGCGTAGCCGCCGGGCACCTGCACGGTGAAGGAGCGGCCCTGCCCGCCGGCGGTGGCCACGTCGCCGGCGGCGGCCCGGCCCTCCCCCAGCGTCGGGCCGCCGGGCCCGCCCGTCCCGGGGGTCTCGGGGGTCTCGGGCCGGCCCGCGGCCGGCAGGTGGACCGCCATCCGGCCCTGCCCGCCCGCGTCCGTACTGGCCAGGGCCCGGGTGACGGCGTCCTGCTCGGTGGTGATCGCGAGGGCCGGGCCGAGCGCCGCGGCCTGGCGTTCGGCGGCGGTGAACGCGCGGTCCCGGGCGGTCTGCTGGACCATCAGGCCGAGCGGGATGAGGAAGGCCAGCGCGACCATGGTGGTCCCGGCGACGGCGGCCTTGATCAGGGCCCAGCGCAGCGAGTGCCCGAACCTCCTCATGTCCGGTGCCCCGCCGGGCCCCCGACGGGTTCCAGCCGCACCCCGACGCCCCGGACGGTGTGCAGGTAACGGGGGTTGGAGGCGGTCTCGCCGAGCTTGCGGCGCAGCCAGGAGAGGTGGACGTCGATGGTCTGGTCACCGCCGTAGGTCTGCTGCCAGACCTCGGCGAGGATCTCCTTGCGCGGCACGACCACGCCGGGGCGGGCGGCGAGGAAGGCCAGCAGGTCGAACTCACGGCGGGTCAGGTCGAGCAGCCGGTCGTCCAGGGAGGCCTCGCGCCGCTGGAGGTCGATGGCCAGTCCGCCGACCCGGAGCACCTGGGCGACGGGTGCGGCGCCGCTGCCGAGCCGGCGCAGCACGGCGGCCATCCGGGCACTGAGGTGCTCTCCGGAGAAAGGTTTCACCAAGTAGTCGTCGGCACCGTCGTTGAGCAGCCGGACGATCTCGGCCTCGTCGTCCCGGGCGGTGGAGATGATCACCGGCACGTTGGTCAGGCCCCGGATCATCTTGAGCGCCTCGCTGCCGTCCAGGTCCGGCAGGCCGAGGTCGAGGATCACCAGGTCGCAGCCGACCTGGGCCACCTCCCGCAGCGCCTCCAGCGCGGTGCCCACGCTGCGGACCGCGTGACCCGTGTCGGTCAGGTGGCGGATGAGGGCGGAACGTACGAAGGGGTCGTCCTCGACCACGAGCACTGTTGCCATGGGCCTGCACGGTACGCCATCGGGGGGCAGTGGTCTGTACCTCGGGGCCACGTCCGGACATTGTGCAACTGCCCTGAGGAATGGCAGGGGTGCCGGTCTCGGGCGGGGCGGAAGTACGGCAGGATGTGCGCACGATGCGGAACGGACTGGTACAGCTCGGCGCCTGGGCGGCGGCCACCGGGGCGGCGGTGGCGCTGTCCTGGCTCGGCGTGCACGCGGTGCTGACCGGCGCCGCGTTCGAGCAGCCCACGGCGCTGCCGCTGCCCTCGCCGAAGACCGACGGAACGCCGTACTCCCCCACCGCCGCCCCCGAGCAGCCGCGGCCGGCCGAGCAGTCGGCGCCCCCGACGCCGACCCAGCCGACGTCCCCGCCCGCCACCGCGACGCACGGCACGACCCCCGCCGCGACCGCCCCGCCGCCCACCCGGCGGCCCACGCCGACGCCCACGCCGACGTCCACGGTCAAGAGCTACCCGATCCCGGGCGGCAAGGTCGCACTGGACCTGATGCCCGACCGGGCCTCGCTGGTCTCCGCCACCCCGGACCCGGGCTGGCAGATGCAGGTGTGGAACGGCCCGCAGTGGATGCGGATCGACTTCACCAGGGACGACCAGGCCAACTCGGTCTTCGTCTACTGGAACGGGCACCCGCCGATCGTGGAGACGGCCGTCCGCTGACGGCCCGGGCGCCGATCGTCCCCGGGCCTCCCCGCCCGGCGGCGCTCCGTCAGAACCCGTCGTGCGGCACGTAGCCCGGCAGGTACGGCCCCGCGTACCCGGCCCGGTCGACCAGCGTGTGCCTCGTCCCGCCGGGCACTCCGATGGTGGCCAGCACCACCGTGCCGTACGCGTCCCGTGCCCGGTACGGCTCGGCCAGCGACAGCGCGCCGCGGTCGACCGCGTAGTCGTAGGCGTAGTAGACGTCCGGCACGCTCACCGCGACGTCCAGCACCCCGTCCCCGTACCGCTCCAGGTACGCGGCCAGCTCCCGGCCCCGCGGGCCGATCGCCTGCACCAGCGAGGTCAGCACGATCCGCGTCCCCGGCGCGGCGAGCACGTACGAGGTGGTCTCCGGCTCGCCGGTCTCCGGCCCGGCGTACGCGGTGCACCGCAGCCCGAGCGCGGCGCAGTAGCGACGGGCCGCCCGTTCGGCGTCGCCGACCGCGAAGACCACCGCGTCGGCGCGGCCCGCCGGCAGCGGCCCCGGTTCGCCCGCGTCCGGCGTGACGCCTGCCCGGAGCAGGACGGGTTCGGCGGCGGTGTCGGTCATGACGGCCCTCCCGGTGGGCGTACGGACGACGCTGGGGCCCCGGCGCCGGGGTGGGGGCCCGGGGCAGGGGGTGGTGGCTGGAGGGTGGCGCCGAGCCGACCTGCGCGCAACTGTTCCGTTTCCTCCTGGTCAAGCTGTGCCCCGGAGCGGGAGAATCGGCCGCGCAGCTGTACAGAATGCCCACCGGAGGACGGTGCCGCGATGCCCCCCGCCCACTCCCCGAGCCCCCACGACTCGCCCAACACCGCCGCCCCGCAAGGTACTTCGATCGTGGGCAGCACGAACGACACCATCGACGCCCTGGACGGCCGGCTGATCCGGCTGCTCGCCGAGGAGCCCCGGATCGGGGTGCTGGAGTGCTCGCGCCGGCTGCAGGTCGCCCGGGGCACCGTGCAGGCCCGTCTGGACCGGCTCCAGGCCAAGGGGGTGATCGGCGGCTTCGGCCCGGAGGTGGACCCGGCGGCGATCGGCTACCCGGTGACGGCCTTCGCGACCCTGGAGATCTCCCAGGGCCAGGGCACGGACGTGCGCGCCCACCTGGCGAGCGTGCCGGAGGTGCTGGAGCTGCACACCATCACCGGGATCGGGGACATGATGGTGCGGATCGTGGCCCGGTCCAACGCCGATCTGCAGCGGGTGATCGACCGGGTGGTCGGCTTCGACGGGATCGTCCGCTCGTCCACCGCGATCGTGCTGGAGAACCCGGTGCCGTACCGGATCCTGCCCCTGGTGGACCAGGCCGCCGCCGAGTAGTCGCCGAAGCGCCACGCGCCGACACGCCACGCTCCGAGGCGGCTCGCGCCGGAGCGTCCCGGACCGGACCCGGACCCGGCGCGCCCGGATCAGCAGGAGGGGACGCTGCCGCCGCTCTTGAGCGCCTTCAGCGCCGAGACCGCCTCGTCGAGCGTGCCGACCGGCACCAGCCGCAGCGACTTCGGCGTGTTCACCTTGGCGTCCGTGCACTCGTCCCTGGGCAGCAGGAACACCGTCGCGCCGTCCCGGGCGGCCGCCTGCGTCTTCAGCGGGACGCCGCCCACCGGGCCGACGGTGCCGTCCCTGTCGATGGTGCCGGTGCCCGCGATGGTGAGCCCGCCGGTGAGGTCGCCGCCCATGCCGTCCCCGGCCAGCTTGTCGACGATGCCCAGCGCCAGCATCTGGCCGGCGCTGGGGCCGCCGATGTCCCCCAGGTCGACCTTGACCTTCACCTGGTCCGGCGACAGGTGGAGGTAGCTCAGCGCGGCCGCGGTCGCGCTGTCCTGCGACTCGGCCATCTGCTGGGCGGTGACCTCCTCGGCCTTGGCCGGGTCGCCCTGCGGGTACACGGTCTCGGTCGGGCGGACCGCCTCCTTCGGGTCGAACCAGGACTGCATCGACCGCAGGAAGGTGTTGCGCTGGTCCGGGTTGGTCGCCGTGATGGTGACCATCCGCAGCTGCCCGTCGGTGGTGCGCAGCGGGGCTCCGGTGATGGTGAGCACCGGCTTGTCCTGGTAGGTGCCCAGGGTGTCCGCGGTCAGGCCCGGCCAGGTGAGGGTGTACGGCAGCGGGACGAAGGCGGCCACGCCGAACAGCGCAGCGACCAGCGCCCCGCACAGCGCGAGCGCGCGGGTCCGCGGGGAGGTGAGGGCCTTGGAGAGCTTGGTGTCGGACACAAGGGAATCCAAACACACCCGGCGCCCCGCGCGGGCGCTACCTCAGGGCGTCCGCCACCTCGGTCGCCGCCTCCACGACCCGGGGTCCGACCCGCTCGGGCACCATGCCGTTGAGCATCACCACGCCGACGCTGCCCTCGATGCCGCTCAGCCCGAGCAGCGCGGCGGCCGCCCCGCACGCCCCGGACTGCTCCTCCGCACGGGTGATGACGAAGCCCTGTTCGGGACGCCGCTGGCTGGGGAAGGCGCGCGCGTCCAGGATCGCCCGGCCGGCCGCGCTCTCGGTGAGCGGGTGGCGCAGGCCGGTCCGGTAGGCGACGTGGAAGTCGGTCCAGCTCGGCTCGACCACGGCGACGGCCAGCGCCTCGTTGCCGTCCACGAGGGTGAGGTGGGCGGTGGCGCCGAGGTCCTCGGCGAGGCTGCGCAGGGCGGGCAGCGCGGCCTCGCGCAGCAGCGGGTGCACCCGGTGCGCGAGCCGCAGCACGCCGAGTCCCACCCGGGCGCGGCCGCCGATGTCCCGGCGGACCAGGCCGTGCTGCTCCAGGGTGGCCAGCAGCCGGTAGACGACGGTGCGGTTGACGGCCAGCCGGGCCGCCAGTTCGGTGACGGTCAGCCCCCGCTCGGAGTCGGCAAGGAGCTTGAGGACCCGGACGCCGCGGTCCAGGGTCTGGGAGGTCTCGGCTGTCACGACGGGCAATCCTTTCCGCGGCGCTCGCGGGGCGGGCGGCGCCGGTCCAAGGTCGGTGTCGCGCGCAGGTGGGGGTGGCCGCGCTCGGGCCGTGCGCGACGTCGTCCTTGACGCCGGGTACGGCCCTGCGGCGCCGTCCCGCGGGGGTTTGCCCGACGGAAGAGCGTGGGGGAAAGGTAGTGAAGGAAATGTCGCGGCGGAAGTGGTTGTCCAAAATTCGGGCGTGATCGACTTCAACAGCGTCGCGAAATCCGGACGAAGCCCCCCAAAGCGCCGGGCCGGTCAGCGCACGGGTTCGATCCGGGTCCGATGTCCGGACACCTCGGGCCGCGAGCCCCCGCCCGGGGCCGGGCGGGGCGGGGGAGGCCGGCCCGGGAGGGCCCGTCGGGGTGTTACTTCGCCCACTCCCGGATCCGGGCGATCCGCGCCTTGAGCTGGTTGGCCGTGGCCTGCGCGGTGAGCGGCCCGCCGCACTGGCGGCGCAGCTCGTTGTGGATGGTGCCGTGCGGCTGGCTGGTGCGGTGGTGCCAGGCGGCCACCAGCGCGTTCAGCTCCTTGCGCAGCTCCCGCAGCTCCTGGTGGGTGACGACCGGCCGCTCCTCGGCGGGCAGCTCCAGCAGGTCGGCCTCCTCGGCCGGCTTGGCCTTGGAGCGCTGGATCTGGCGGTGCTGGCGCTTCTGCAGCAGCATCTGGACCTGGTCCGGCTCCAGCAGGCCCGGGATGCCGAGGTAGTCCTCCTCCTCCTCGCTCCCCGGGTGGGCCTGCATGCCGAACTCCATGGCGTTGTACAGCACCCGGTCGAAGACCGCGTCGGAGCCCAGCGCCTCGTAGGAGAACTCCTCGCCGCCCGCGCCGTCCGGCCCGTCGTTGGCCCGTTCGGCCTCGGCGAGCAGCCGGTCCTCCTCGTCGAAGAGGCCGTCGCCCTCCTTCTTCGGCCGGTCCAGCACGTGGTCGCGCTGGACCTCCATCTCGTTGGCGAAGCTCAGCAGCATCGGGATGGTCGGCAGGAACACCGAGGCGGTCTCGCCCCGCTTGCGGGCGCGCACGAAGCGGCCGACGGCCTGGGCGAAGAAGAGCGGGGTGGAGATCGAGGTCGCGTACACCCCGACGGCCAGCCGGGGCACGTCGACGCCTTCGGACACCATGCGGACCGCGACCATCCAGCGGGAGGTCCCGGCGGAGTAGTCGGAGATCCGCTTGGAGGCCTCGGCCTCGTCGGAGAGCACCAGGGTGACCTTCTCGCCGCTGATCTCGCGCAGCATCTTGGCGTAGGAGCGGGCCACGGTCTGGTCGGTGGCGATGACCAGCCCGCCGGCGTCCGGGATGGCCTTGCGGACCTCGGTCAGGCGCCGGTCGGCGGCCTGCAGCACGGCCGGGATCCACTCGCCCTGCGGGGACAGCGCGGTGCGCCAGGCCTGGGCGATCAGGTCCTTGGTCATCGGCTCGCCGAGCCGGGCCTCCAGCTCGTCGCCGGCCTTGGTGCGCCAGCGCATGTTGCCGCTGTAGCTGAGGAAGATCACCGGGCGGACGACGTGGTCGGCGAGCGCGTTGCCGTAGCCGTAGGTGTAGTCGGCCACGGACTTGCGGATGCCGTCGCTGCCCGCCTCGTACTGGACGAACGGGATCGGGTTGGTGTCCGAGCGGAACGGCGTACCGGTCAGCGCCAGTCGGCGGGTGGCCGGCTCGAAGGCCTCGAAGCAGGCCTCGCCCCAGGACTTCGAGTCACCGGCGTGGTGGATCTCGTCCATGATCACGAGGGTCTTGCGGGCCTCGGTCCGGTTGCGGTGCAGCATCGGGTTGACCCCGACGCCCGCGTAGGTGATCGCGATGCCGTGGTACTCCCGGGACAGCGGCCCGGAGGAGTACCCCGGGTCCAGCTTGATGCCTATCCGGGCGGCGGCCTCGGCCCACTGCTTCTTCAGGTGCTCGGTCGGCGCGATCACGGTCACCTGCTGCACCAGGTGGTTGTGCAGCAGGTACGAGGCCAGGGTGAGCGCGAAGGTGGTCTTCCCTGCGCCCGGGGTGGCGACCGCGAGGAAGTCGCGTGGCTGCGTCTCGATGTACTTGTCCAGCGCACCCTGCTGCCAGGCCCGCAGCTTGCCCGCGGTGCCCCAGGGGGCGCGGCCGGGGAAGGCCGGGGAGAGGTGGTGCGAACCGGCGGTCGCGGCGTGGCCGGCGGACCGGGCGGGCGCCTGGGTCTCCGAGGCGTCGGAGAACAGCGGCATCGAGGAGGCGGCGGCAGTACTCACGGTCTCCGAGGGGGGATCATCGCAGGTCAGAGGCGGTTTAGCGGCCCCGTCCCGCGGTCGGGCGGCGATCGGACAACCCGCCCAGCCTACCGGCCCGGCGCCGTTCGGGCCTCCAGGCGAGCCCCTTCGGCGGGCCCGCACGGCCGGATTTCGATGTGACGCGGATCACGCCGGATCGCTCGCGGAACCGGGTAATCACGACCGTCGGGACGACTCTCACCGGGGTGAGGCCGCACCGACCACCCCTGCCGAAGCGCGGCCCGCACCCGACCGAAGGGACCGCCCGTGCGCACCGTCGAAGAGACCGTCCAGGCCCGCCTGATCCTCTCCCCCCACCGCTCCGTCCGGCTGCGGGTCGTCCTGACCTACCTGCCCGAGGACCCGCTGGCCGTCCGGATGACCTTCCCCGCCGAGTTCTCGCTCGACGACGACACGGAGGACGGGGCCGCCGAGGACATCGTCTGGATCTTCGCGCGCCAGCTGCTCTCCTCCGGCATCGAGGTGCCGGCCGGCGTCGGCGACGTCCTCGTCCGGCCGTCTCCCGCCCGGCGCACCACGGTCGAGCTGCGGGCCCCGGAGGGCACCGCGCTGCTCCGGTTCGACACCGCCGACCTGCGCCGCTTCCTGTGGCGCAGCCGGCTGCTCGTCCCCGAGGGCGACGAGCACCTGCACCTGGACGCCGACCGGGCCCTCGCCCAGCTGCTCGGCTGAGCGGCGGCACGGCAGGAACGGGCGGCACGGCCGGCGCGGCAGGAACGGGCAGCACGGCCGGCGCGGCAGGAACGGGCAGCACGGCAGGAACGGGCGGCACGGCCGGCGCGGCAGGAACGGGCAGCAGGGCGGGGCGGCAGGAACGGGCGGCGGGGCGGACACGGCACGCGCCCCGCCCGCCCCGCCCCCGTCCGCCCTCAGCCCGACAGCTTGCGCATCAGCCGGACGCCCTGCGCGGCCGTCAGGTGCGGCAGGTACGCCTTGCCGATCGCCCGGGTGATGCCGGGCAGCGCGGCCGGGTCGGGGTAGGCCATGTACATCGGCCGGTACTCCGGCTGGAACTTCGCCTTGAACGCGAGCAGCGAGCGGAAGCCGTACACCGGCTCCAGCACCTTGCCCATCCAGTCCAGCATCCGCTGCAGCCCGGTGGGCTCCTCGTCCTGCCCGGTGCGGGCCAGCGGCGCACCCGACAGCGACAGGAAGCGGGCGCCCTCCTCCTTGAAGCCGAGCGCGGCCGAGGCGATCAGGAACTCGTTGACGCCGCGGAAGCCGTCCGAACGGCGGCGCATGAAGTCCAGCGTCCAGCCGACCGGCACGCCGTCCTCGTACACCGGCATCCAGCTGGTCAGGCCGTGCACGACCCGCTGCTCGTCCACCGCGACCAGCACCCGGACGTCCGGGTCGTCCAGCTCCTCCAGCCCGCCGAGCGTGAAGCCCATCTCCGGCAGGCCCTTCTCGGAGACCCACTCCTCGGAGATCGCCCGGATCTGGTCCCGCAGCGCGAGCGGCGCCTCGGGGTACGCCCACCACTCCGCGCTGATGCCCTGCTTGCCGGCCTTGTTGAGGGCGGTGCGGATGTCCTGCCACTTGCGGCCGGTGAAGGCCAGCTCGGGCAGCGGGACCACGGTGTCCTCGGCGACCTGCACCGAGCGCCAGCCGAGCTGCGCGGCGGCCTCCCTGGTCTGCCCGCAGACGCTGTAGAAGCAGGGCGTCCAGCCGCGCGCGTCGCAGAACCGGGCGAAGCCCGCCACCGCCCGCGCCCGGTCCTCCGGGGCGCCGAAGGGGTCGCCGGTGGTCAGCGCGACGGTGCCGATCACCCGGTAGGCGACACCCGCCCGGCCCTGCTCGTCGAACCAGTAGTGGTTGCCGTCCCAGGTGGTGATGAACGACAGCGTCCCGCCGCCGTGCTCGGTGAGCAGCGCCCTGGCCCGGGCGGCCGCCGCCGCGTCGGTGTGCAGCACCGGCCGGCGGAAGGCGGTCAGCAGCGCGACCAGCGCCACCACCCAGAACGCCAGCCCGCAGTAGGTCTCAAGGAAGCGCGCCAGCGGGCCGACCGCGATCGGGTAGTCCGGCGTCAGGTCGTTGTACGCGGGCGGCAGGAACTGCGCCGGCAGCCCGTGCAGCAGCCGGCGGACGTTCGCCCCGGGCTCGAACTGGTCGGCCACCAGCCGCCCGAGGCCGACGTACGCCGCCGAGGAGACCAGCGCGGCGCCGCCGAGCACCAGGGCGAGCCGGCGCACCGCGGGGCCGGACAGGCGCAGCCGGAACCGCTTGCGGGTGGCCAGCAGCAGGCCGGTGGTCAGCAGCGGCAGCAGCATCGCCTCGACGAAGTACTGCACCACGTCCCGGCTGACCGGCCCGGCGTCCAGGTACAGCCAGCCCAGCAGTGCCGTCCAGAGCAGCTCGGTGGCGATGGTGACCAGCCAGGCGAACCGCAGCCCCCGGCGCAGCCCCTCGGCGAGCACCAGCAGCAGGGCCGGGAACAGCGCGGCCATCAGCCGGCCGGGAGTGTCGAAGATCCGGACGACGGCGTGCGCGCGGGCGCAGTCGTGCGCCGACTGTGCGCAGAGGTCGGCGACCTCGTCCGGGCTCAGCCGGTGCGAGAAGTACAGCTCGGAGAAGGTGTTGAACGGGCCGCTGGCGTTGTCGTACAGCGAGGCGATCAGCGGCCCGAAGGCGGCGGCGACCAGGCAGAGCGCGACCAGCACCCGGGTCTCGGAGTGCGAGGAGCGGTGCGAGCGCAGGTACGGGCGGCCGTGGCTGAGCAGCGCGCCCGCGCCGACTCCGACCAGGGCGGCGGCGCACCGCTGGACGCTCTGCAGGTGGCCCACGTACAGCGTCATGACCAGCGGGACGAGCAGCACCAGCAGGTGCAGCCGGCGGCGCCAGAGCACGGTGAGCCGGTACCCGAGCACCCCGGCCAGGGCGAAGAGTCCGACGCCGGGGCCGACCGAGATCTGGTCGGCCACCGAGGCCGTCCACTGCTCGCCGGCCGAGGAGCCGAAGGCGACCAGCCCGACGCCCAGCAGGGTGCCGACGACCTGCCCGCCGACCAGCACCGCGAGGGTGCGCAGCCGGCCGAGCCGGTGCTCGGCGGCCGGGCCGACCAGGAGCAGCAACAGGCTGCTGAACACGTACGAGCCGATGCCGGAGCACCAGGCCGTCGAGGTGACCGGCGACCACCAGTGGCCCTCGGCGAGCGTGGGCAGGCCGACCCCGGCCCGGTCCAGCAGCCGCTCGGACGGTCCGTGGCGCAGGCTGCCGGTGGCCGCGCCGACCAGCCAGAGCCCGGCCAGCAGGGTGAGTGTCAGCGGCGCCGCGCGCAGCCGGGTGCCCAGCACGCGGGCCGCCCGTCGGACCCGCTGCGGGCGCGGCTCCTGGGTCCGGGCGACGGGCGCCCGGTCCGTGCCCCGGTCGGAGCCGCGCTGCGCGACGACCCGCTCGGACTTCTGATCGTTCTCGCCGACGGCGACGACCGCGGTCCCCGCCCCGCTCACCGGGTCAGACCGGTCTGCTGGGCGAGCCACGGGATCTGCTGGACGATGCCGGGGCGGAAGACGACCCACCCGTGGCCGCCCGGCATCAGTTCGAACTTCGCCTTCATCCCGGCCCCCTGAACCGCGCGGTAGATCTTCTCCATCTGAGGCTTGAACTCGTCGTCGGTCGCGCCGACGAGGAGCGCGACGTTGGTGTCCGTGAACTTCTTGCGGCCCATCACCTGCACCGGATCGACCGCGTCGAACTTCTTGCCGTCCCCGCCGAAGGCGGCCTTGACGGTCTGCTCCCGGGTGCCGAGGGTCGGCTCCTCCTGGCCGGACATGTCCAGGACGGTGCCGTACACGTCGGGCGCGTTGACGCCGAGCTGGAGCGCGCAGGTGCCGCCCATCGAGGCGCCGCCGATCGCCCAGGACTGCCGGCCGGTGGCGGTCTGCAGGTTCTGGTGGATCCAGTAGGGGACGTCCGACGCCAGGTAGGTCTGCGTCTTGGCGATCTTCGAGTCCATGCAGAGCGAGTTGCCCCAGGTCGAGCCGTTGTGGTCGGGCATCACCACGATCGGCGCGAGTCCGCCGTGCTTGGCGGCGAACGCGTCGAGCACCTCGTTGATCTGCCCGGAGAGCACCCAGTCCCCCGGCTGTCCGGGCTGGCCGGTGAGCATGACGACCACGGGCAGCAGCGGCCGCGGGGTGGCCTGGTAGGCGGGCGGGAGGTAGACGTACGCGTCGCGGGCCTTGAAGCCCGACCGCAGGCCGGGGATCGGCACCACGGAGACGGTTCCCTTGGCGGGCAGGTCCGCCGGGGGCTGCCAGACCTCGTCGAGCACCTTGTCCGGCGGGGCGGCCACGGTCTGATCGGCCTTGGGGACGAGCCCGTCGGTCTTGGTCAGCCACGGCGCCAGCATCACGCGCCCGCTGGGGAACTGCCCGAAGCCGATGTTGACCTCGGAGGCGGCCATCAGCAGCACCAGCCCGCTCAGGCCGAGCGCGATGCCGCGCCGGCGCCAGGTGAGCCGGCCGAACCGGTAGCCGACCAGGCAGAAGCCCAGCAGGGCGACGGCTATCCACCAGGTGACGTACTCCGGTGTGCCCTCGGGGAAGGGGTGCCACCAGCCGTCGACGACGGCTTCGAGCAGCAGGCTGAGCGCGGCCGCGGTGAACAGCGCGGCGGGCAGGCGCACCCGCCACCAGGTGCGGCGGCGGCCGACGGCGAGCGCGAACAGCGCGAGCCAGCCGGCTGCGAGGACGGCGTGCGGGATCGGGCCCTCGGTGAGCGGCCAGTCGATCGGGTTCCAGCGGGTGGCGAGCGTGAGCGTGGTCATGCGGCTTTGCCCGGATGGGTGGTGTCGGCCAGGAACCCGTAGGCCACGACGTTGCCGTCGTAACCGTGCTCCTCGCTGTAGGCGCCGCCACAGGTGATCACCCGTAGTTGCGCGTCGGCGGCCTGACGGTAGACCCGATCGTCCGGGAAGTCCTTTCGGTCGTGCACTTCGATGGCGTACAGCTGGTAGACGGCGGTGGCCCCGTCCGCCCGGGCGATCTCGATCCGGTCTCCTCTTCGGAGCGCGCCCAGATGATAGAAGACGGCCGGACCCGCCTTGTTGTCGACGTGCCCCGCAAGGATCGCGGTACCGCGCTGACCGGGGCTGGCCCCGCCGCGGTACCAGCCCGCCAGGTTCCGGTCCGCCTCGGGCGGGGCCTGGAGGTGGCCCTCGGCGTCCAGCCCGAGCGCGGTGACCGGGGCGTCCAGGCGGACGGCCGGAATGCGGATCCGGGTGGGCGCCGACGGCCCCAGCGGCGGGACGACGGAGACCGGCGCGATGCCGGCCTGGGCCTGGCCGACGCCCGGGGCGGGCGGCAGCACGGGCGAGCCGCCGTCGTGCAGCAGCCAGGCACCGAGCACCAGCGCGGAACCCGCCGCCAGGGTGCCCGGCCACGGGCTCCTGCTCTGCTGGACGCCCACGGGCGCTCCCCTCTGCCGACGGAATCCCGCTTCCTGGGAGTTTCCTGGGAACAATTCAACCGGATCGGACTGTAAGGCACGTCCGTACGACGGTCGTACCGACACCCGCCGATCGGCAGGGCTGCCGGCCGCTTCCCTGCGCCGGGTGCACGTGCGGTCGCGGAGCGCGATGACCGCCCCCCATCGGCGGTCACCGCGGGACCACGTCCCGACACGAGCATCCGACGGTTCTACGGCCGGGATCGGTTGCGGCGTTCGGGCGATCACTTCCGACCGTCCGCTGCGCCTCTTCGACCGAATCCGCCCGCGTGCCATGCTGACGCGGTCACGGGTTCGATCCGCCGGACATCCGATCGGACCCACACTCCCGCACGTTGACGAACGCCCGATGAACGGAGTGATCATGGACGCTCTCTCCCGCCGCACCCTGCTGACGGCCGGCGCCGCCACCGCCGCCACCCTGGCGGCCGGCTGCGGCAGCAACCACGCCGGCGGCGGCGAGCGGGCGACCGGTTCCACCGGCGCGGACACCGAGCAGAGCGCCACCCCCGCCCCGGTCCCGGCCCCGGCCGTGAAGCCGCAGGCCGTCCTGATCGGCGACGGCTCCACCTCCGACACCGGCGCCCAGCCGCACCAGCCCGTCCCCGAGCGGCTGCTCCCCGGGCAGCGCCCGCCGCAGTTCGTGGTCTTCTCCTGGGACGGCGCCGGCGAGCTCGACAACGGCCTCTTCGGCCGCTTCCGCCGGCTGGCCCGGGAGCACGACGCGAAGATGACCTTCTTCCTCAGCGGCCTCTACCTGCTGCCCGAGGCCAAGAAGGACCTCTACCGCCCCCCGCAGCACAACGTCGGCGCCTCCGACATCGGCTACCTGAGCGACCGGCACATCCACGACACCCTGGAGAACCTGCACGCGGCCTGGCTGGAGGGCCACGAGATCGGCACCCACTTCAACGGCCACTTCTGCGGCGCCACCGGCGTCGGGAGGTGGTCCCCGGAGGAGTGGGACAGCGAGATCCAGCAGGCGATGGACTTCGTGACGAACTGGCGCACCAACACCGGCTTCACCGACCTGCCCGCGCTGCCCTTCGACTACCGCAAGGAGCTGATCGGCAGCCGCACCCCCTGCCTGGAGGGCCAGCGCAACCTGCTTCCCACCGCGGTCAAGCGCGGCTGGCGCTACGACAGCAGCGGCAACGGCACCCAGGTGTGGCCGCAGAAGATCCAGGGCGGCGCGCTGTGGGACCTCCCGCTGCAGTCCATCCCCTTCCCCGGGCACACCTTCCAGGTGCTCTCGATGGACTACAACATCATGTACAACCAGTGCGGCACCAACACCAAGGCCGACCCGGCGCTCCACCCGGGCTTCCAGGCCCAGGCCCGCGACGCCTACCTGATGGGCTTCGACCGCACCTACAACGGCAACCGGGCGCCGTACATCATCGGCAACCACTTCGAGGAGTGGAACGGCGGCATCTACATGAACGCCGTCGAGGACGCCCTCAAGGCCATCGCGGGCAAGCCGGAGGTCCGGCTGGTCTCCTTCCGCCAGCTGGTCGACTGGCTGGACGCCCAGGACCCCGCGGTGCTGCGCAAGCTGCAGACCCTGGCCCCGGGCCAGTCCCCGACCGGGGGCTGGGAGGCCTTCCTCGGCACGCCGGCGGCGCCGCCGGTCCCCTCCCCCGACACCGCCGCCGCCACCGCCGCCACCGCTGCCGCCACCGCAGCCGTCACGACCGGCGCCACCGCCGGCTGACCGTCACGACCGGGTGCGGACCCGGCCGGCGAGCAGCGCTCCCAGCAGCGCCACCCCGGCCATCACCAGCAGGATCACCGCGAAGGCGCCGGGCGAGCCGGCGCCTTCGGCCTGTTCGTGGCCGGCCGCCAGTGCGCCGCCGCCCAGCGCCGCGAACAGCACCCCGGCGAGGCCCGTGAGCAGCACGTTGCCCAGCGCGTCGCTCATCTGCAGCGCGGCCGAGTTGGCGCCGGCGTCCTCCGGGGCGGAGAGCTTCATCATCAGCACGCTGACGCTCGCGATGGCCAGGCCCATCCCGACACCGCCGATCCCCCAGGCCACCGAGGCCACCCAGGCCGGCACCGCCGGGACGAGCACCAGCGCGGCGCCCGCGATCGCCAGCGCGGTCAGCAGGAAGCCGCCCCGGATCATCGCCCCGCGGTAGCGCTCGGCCCCCGGCCGGCCCTGCAGCCAGGAGCCCAGCGCCCAGGAGAGCCCGCCACTGGTCAGGGTGAGCCCGGCCAGCGTCGGCGACAGGCCGCGCTGGGTGGTCATCATCAGCGGAATGAAGGCCTCGGCCGCGAAGAACGCCCCCGCCGCCACGCCGCGCAGCAGGATCACCGTCGGCAGCCCGCGCCCGGCCCGCAGGGTCCGCTTCGGCAGCAGCCCCAGGACGGCCGGCACCAGCAGCGCCGCCCCGGCGATCCCGGGGAGCAGGCCGATCAGGTCGCGGCGCTGGCCCGCGTACTGCAGCAGGCCCGCGCCGAGCGCCGCCATCGCGGCGAGCAGGGTGCGCCGGCGGTCGAAGTCCGCGCCCCTGAGCACCGGGTGGTCCTGCTCGGAGCGGGCCAGCGCCGGGCCCATCACGGCCAGCGGCAGCAGGATCAGCACCGGGACGGCCAGGAACACCCAGCGCCAGCCGAGCTGCTGGGTGACCGCCCCGGCGACCAGCGGGCCCACGATCGAGGGCAGCACCCAGGCCGAGGAGAAGGCCGCGAACACCGACGGCCGCAGCCGCTCCGGATAGGCCCGGCCGACCACCACGTACAGCGCGACGATCACCAGCCCGCCGCCGAGGCCCTGGATCGCCCGCCCGGCCACGAACACCCACATCCCGGGTGCCGTCCCGGCCACCAGCAGGCCGGCGCCGAACACCGCGATGCCGGTGAACAGCGGCTGCAGCGGTCCGCGCCGGTCGCACCACTGGCCGGAGACGACCAGGGCGAACAGCGTGGTGGTGAAGTAGCCGGAGAAGGCGAAGGCGTACAGCCCGAGGCCGTCCAGCTGGCGGGCCGCCGTCGGCATCGCGGTGTTGACGGCCGTCGCCTCGAAGGCGATCACCAGGACCACCGAGACGATCCCCAGCGTCAGTGCGCGGTAGCGACCGCTGAGCACCCCGCCGCCGGGGTCGTCGTCGTGGGGTATCGGTACCGGGTCGACCGAGGTGGGGGAGGCTGTGGTCATACGGAACATCGTAAGAGCCGTCCGCCCCGATGACCCCTGACCGGGGTCGGCGACCGGCTCGGCCGGTGCGACCCCGGCCAGGGGTCATCGCTCAGTGCAGCACCTTGAGACCCACCACGCCGGAGACGATCAGCAGCAGGCAGCCGATCCGGGCCACGGTCACCGCGTCCCCCAGGGCGGCCATGCCGTAGAGCGCGGTGCCGACCGCACCGATGCCGACCCAGACCGCGTAGCCGGTGCCGATCGGAATGGTGCGCATCGCGTACGCCAGGCCGCCCATGCTGAACAGCAGCGCGACGCCGAAGACGAGGGTGGGAACGAGGCGGGAGAAGCCCTTGGACGATTCCAGGGCGACCGCCCAGACGGTCTCCAGGAGACCCGAGACGATCAGAACGAGCCAGGCCATGACGGCGATGCCTCCGCAGTCCACAGCGGCCGGGTTGCCGCTGAACTGCGCCGTCTTGTCGTCACCGGGTACGACGCGCTCGTCCGGGGTGGCGGGAATTCGCCACCGGCCTTCGACCGTAGCACACATTGCCACACAGAATTTACAAAACTTCGTTGACCCCCTTCCCCCGGATCCGCCACCATGAATTCACTGGCCGTGTGCCCGAGTGGCTCAGGGAACCGTCTGCAAAGCGGTTAACGCGGGTTCGATTCCCGCCACGGCCTCCACGAAAAGGAATTGCCGGTCGACCCGGAAAAGTCGACCGGCAATTCCTTTCGCATTTCTCCGCTCAGGCGGTGACGGCGTCCTCCGCCCGGATCGGCAGCCGGCCGACCGGCAGGCCGGTGGCCGCGCGGACGGCCGCGGCGACGGCCGCCGGGGCGACCACCGCGGGGGCGGCGCCGACCGCCTTGGCGCCGAACGGGGCGACCACGTCGCGCTCCTCCAGCAGCGCGGCGATCCGCACCTCGGGAGTGTCCAGCGCGGTCGGCAGCCGGTAGCCGGTGAGCGAGGGGTTCTGCAGCACACCGCCGGCGGTCTGCAGGTCCTCCAGCAGCGCCAGGCCCACGCCCTGGGCCACGCCCGCCTCGATCCGGTCCTCGATCTGCCGCGGGTTCAGCGCCCGGCCGACGTCCTGGGCCACCGTCATCTCGACCACCCGCACGGCGCCCAGCTCGATGTCCACGTCCACCACCGCGCGCATCGCGCAGAACGAGATGGAGACGAAGGCGTCGCCCTGCCCGGCCTCGTCCAGCGGCTCGGTGGGGTGCGGGCGGCACTGGGCGGTGGCCCAGAGCTCCTTGCCCTCCAGCGCCTCGGCGACCGGCATGCCGAGCACCCCGTCGTAGGAGGTGATCTTGCCGTCGGCGATCTGCAACAGCTCCGCCGACATCCCGAAGTTGGCCGCGATCGGCTGCAGCAGCTGGTGGCGGACCATCAGCGCGGCCCGCTCGACGGCACCGCCGGAGACCCAGGTGTGCCGACCGCGGGCGGAGGGCCCGGCGATCGACTGGTCGCTGTCGGCCGGCGCGATGTAGACCTCGCTGACCCCCAGCACGGTCTGCACGATCTGCCGGGCCAGCGTGGCGAAGCCCTGCCCGGAGTCGACGGCCGCGCAGATCACCGTGGCGTGGTCGCCGCTGACCCGCACGGTCGCGGTGGACACCTCGTCCTCGCCCTCGGCGCCCAGCATGTGCACCATGCCGACGGCGTAGCCGATGCCGCGCCGCACCGCCGCCGGGTCGCCCGCACCGCCGGGCCCGCCGGGCAGCAGCCACTCGGCGTCCGGGTCGTCCACCGGCAGGGCCGGCAGCGGCTCGTCCGCGACCGCGTCCAGCAGCGCCCGCACCGGCGCCGGGCAGGTGACGGCCTGTCCGGTGGGCAGCGGGTCACCGGTGGACATCGCGTTGCGCCGACGGATCTCCACCGGGTCCACGCCCACCCGGGCGGCCAGCTGGTCCAGCTGCGACTCGTAGGCGAAGCAGGCCTGCAGCGCGCCCTCGCCGCGCATCCGCCCGGCCGGCGGGTTGTTGGTGCGCACCGCCCAGGCGTCCACGAAGACGTTGGGGCACAGGTACGGTCCGACCGAGAACGCCGTCGCGGCGGCCAGCGCCTCGGCGGAGACGTCCGCGTAGGCGCCGCCGTCCAGCAGGATCTGCGCCTCGACCTTCACCAGCGTGCCCTCGGCGTCGGCGTGGTGGCGGTAGCGCAGCAGCGCGGGGTGGCGTGAGGCGTGGGTGTGGAAGGACTCCTCGCGGGTGAGGGTCATCTTCACCGGGCGGCCGGTGCGCAGCGCCAGCAGCGCCAGGGTGACCTGGAAGGAGAGGTCCTCGCGGTCGGTGGTGGCTCCGGGCACGCCGGTGACCACCAGGCGGACCCGGTCGGGCTCCAGGCCGAGGCAGGCGGCGGTGCGGTCGCGGTCGCCGTGCGGGTCGGTGGAGGACAGGTGCAGCTCGACGCCGCCGTCCGGGCGCGGCACGGCCAGCCCGGCCTCGGCGCCGAGCGGCGCCGGGTCCTGCCGGCCGACCTGGTAGAGGCCCTCGACGACGATCTCGCCGACCGCGTCCGGGTCCCCGGTGCGCAGCGGCAGGTGGCGGAAGAGGTTGCCGTCCGGGTGCAGCGCCGGAGCGGTGAAGGACTGCTCGGGGTCGGTCACGGCCTCCATGGGCTCGTAGTCGACCGCGATCAGACCGACCGCCAGCCGGGCGGTGTCCGGGTGGTCGGCGGCCACTGCGGCGACCGGCTCGCCGTGGTGGCGCACCACGCCGGCGGCGAGCACCGGCCGGTCGGCGACGACCGGGCCGGCCGGGGCGCCGTCGGGGGTGCCGTCCGGGCCGGGCGGCAGGTCGGCGGCGGTGACCACGGCGTGCACGCCGGGCAGCGCCAGCGCGGCCGAGGTGTCGATGCCGCGGATGCGGGCGTGCGGGTGCGGCGAGCGCAGCACCGCGCCCCACAGCAGCCCCTCGGCCCACAGGTCGGCCGCGTACGGGTAGATGCCGAGCGCCTTGGGCAGCGCGTCACTGCGCAGCGGGGAGCTGCCCAGTCCGAACGGCTCCGGTGCGCCGCCCTCGCCGCCGTCCTGCTGGAGTGCTGCGCCGATGTCGGTAGGCGACGTCATGATGCGTGGTCGTCCTCGGGGAGCCGGATGCCGTGGGCGGGGGTGGCGCTGTACGGGACGCCGGCCGGGGCACCGCCCTCGACCGGGGCACCGTGCGGGTGCGGGGCGTACGGGGTGCCGTGCGGCGGCGTGCCGTCGTGGACGGCGCCGGGCAGCGGGGTGCCGTGCGCGGGGGTCGGCTCGTAGACCGGGGCGTCGTAGCCGGTGTCGTAGCCGTTCTGCTGCTGGTGGCCGTCCGGGTAGGGCAGGTAGGTGCCGTGGGCGGGGGTGCCCTGGTACGGCTGCTCGGGGTAGCCCTGCGGCGGGTAGTAGACCTGGTCGTCGGCGGTCTGGGCGGGGACGGCGCCCTGGACCTGGATCGGCACCGTGTCGTAGACGCCGGTGTCGTAGCCGCCCGTGTCGTAGCCGCCCGGCACGTCGCCGTAGGGCATCCCGGCCGGGGCGTGGGGCTGCTCGACGGGCTGCGGCGCGACCGGGTGGGCCTCGGCGGGGTGGGCCGCGAGGTGCTGCGGCTCGACGTGCTGCTGCGGCTCGACGTACTGGGGCACGACGTGCTGCTGCTCGGCGTACTGGGGCTCGGCGTGCTGCGGCTCGACGGGCGGCTGCGGGACGTGCTCGATCCAGGCGTCGGCGTCGGTGTAGACCGGCGGCTCGACGGCGGGCTGGGGTTCGGCGGGCAGCGCGGACAGGGCCTCGGCGGCCGCCTCGGCCGCCGGGTCGGCCGGTGCCCCGGCGGCGGTCTCCCCGGCCTGCGCGGCGGTGGCCTCGGCCGCCTCCTCCGCCCCCTCGGCTTCCACCGCACGGGCCTCCGCGACGGTCTGCACGGCGGCCAGCACGCCCTTGTAGCCGGTGCAGCGGCAGAGGTTGCCGCAGAGCGCCTGTCGGGCCTCGACGTCGGTGGGCCGGTGGTTGCGCTGGAGCAGGTCGTGCACCGCCATCGCCATGCCGGGGGTGCAGTAGCCGCACTGCACGGCGCCGGAGGCGGCCAGCGCCTGCTGGACGTCGCTCGCGCCGCCGCCGGCCGACAGGCCCTCGACGGTGTTGATCTCGCTGTCGGCGGCCAGCGCGGCGGGCACCAGGCAGCCGGCCACCAGCTGGCCGTCCACCTGGACCGAGCAGGCCCCGCACTCGCCCTGCTCGCAGCCGTCCTTGGCGCCGGCCAGGCCGAGCCGCTCGCGCAGCACGTAGAGCAGGCTCTCGCCGATCCAGGCGTCGGTGACGGGCCGTTCGAAACCGTTGACCCGCAGCGTGTAGGAGGCGCACGGGCGCAGCTCGCGGCTGACCTGCGGGGAGAGGCCGAGCGGGTCGGCGTCGAGGGTCTCGATGGGGTCTGTGGTCACTTCAGCGCCCTTCCCAGTGCCCGTCGGGCCAGCACCGCTACGGTACGCCGCAGCCGAACGGCCGCCGCGGTCGGCCCCTCGGTCACGGCTTCCCAGGCCCCCTCGGCGCCGTAGTTGTCGGGGACGCAGGCGGTGGCCACGTACTCGCCGAAGGCGGCGTTCGCGGCCGGGTCGATCTCGCGGCTGCCGTCCCAGTCGATGCAGCCGGCCACCCAGGCCTCGGCCTCCAGCGGGCGCAGCGGCACCGGGGCGACGGCGCCGACGGCGCAGCGCACCGAGCGCCGGGCGGGGTCGAGGACGAGGGCGACGGAGGCGGTGGCGCGGGCCGGGCCGCTGCGGCCGGTGGCCTTGAGGAAGACCTGCGGGGCGTGCAGCAGCGGGACGCGCACCCAGGTGAGCAGTTCGCCGGGGCGGACCGGGTCGAGGCCGGTGAGCAGGTGGCTGACCGGCACCTCGCGGCTGGCGCCGGCCCGGGCGAGGGTGACGGTGGCCTCCAGCGCGGTGAGCACCGGGAGGGTGTCGCCGGCCGGGGCGGCGCTGACGATGTTGCCGCCGAGGGTGCCGACGTTGCGGACCTGCGGCGGGCCGGCGGTGCGGGCGGCGTCGGCGAGGGCGGGGATGAGCGCGGCGAAGTCGGGGCGGTCCATCCGGGCGTGGGTGAGTCCGGCGCCGAGCACGGCGGTGCCGCCGTCCTCGTAGCGCCAGCCGCGCAGTTCGGTGATCCGGCCGAGGCCGACCAGGGCGGCGGGGCGCAGCCGTCCGGCGTTGACGGCCTCCATGAGGTCGGTGGCTCCGGCCACCGGTACCGCGGCCGGGGCGGCGGCCAGCGCGTCGACGGCCTCGTCGAGCGAGGCCGGCAGCATGATCGTCCGGTTCACCTGGGTCCCACCGTGCTCCACTTGCTCATCGATCGCCTGCCGCCCGCGGCCTTGGGCCGTGGTGTCCGCGTCAGCAGCCCGGCCTGGCCCGTAGGGTACGGGCGATCGGGCCGGGTTGGGCAACTCTGGCACACAATGCTCGATGATCATTTCGGGGCCGGTGAACGGGACTGCCCGATTGGGACCGTTACCGGGCGGTATCTGCCCCGGCCCGGATGGGGCCAGGGCAGATGTTCATCTGCTCTTGACGTCCGACGACCACTCAGAAGTTCCCGGCGGGTGGCACCCGTACCCGTCGCCGCCTCCCGTGGACAGCAGTGCGACGCCCCGGCGACGCCCGGCCTACCGCACCGGCGGCGGACCCTCGATCGGCCGGCCGGCCACCCCGGGGCGGCGCTGCCAGGGCAGCGGCCCGTCCGCCGGGCGGTACTCGACGCCGAGCGCGTCCAGCGCCTTCAGGTGCGTGGCCAGCCGCCGTTCGAAGCCGGCGAAGTCGCGCTCGGCCGGGCGGACGGGCAGCTCGGACCAGGCGACCTCGGCGAAGGCGACCAACCGGGGGAAGGCCCGGTAGTCGATGTCCCGGGCGCTGTCCGCGAACTCGCTCCACAGGTTGGCCTGGGTGCCGATCACGCGCCGCGCCGCGGCCCCGTCCAGCTGCGGGGGCACCGGCTCGAAGCGGTAGACGTCCTCCAGCGTGCGCACGAATCCGACCGGGATCGGCTCGTCCGGCCCGTCCGCCTGCCGGTGGTCGAAGTAGACGTGCTGCTCGGGGCACATCACCACGTCGTGCCCGGCCTTCGCGGCGGCGATCCCGCCGCCGAAGCCGCGCCACGAGGAGACGGCCGCGCCCGGGGCGAGCCCGCCCTCCAGGATCTCGTCCCAGCCGATCAGCCGGCGGCCGCGCTCGGCGAGCCAGCGGTCGAAGTGCCGGATGACGTGGCTCTGCAGCTCGTCCTCGTTGGCCAGGCCCAGCTCGCGGATCCGGGCCTGGGCGGCGGCGCTGTCCTTCCACTGCTCCTTGGGGCACTCGTCGCCGCCGAGGTGGACGAACTCGGACGGGAAGAGCTCCAGCACCTCCTCCAGCACCCCCTCGAAGAAGCGCAGGGTCTCCTCGGAGGCGTTGAGCACGTGGTGGCTCACCCCCCAGTCCGTCCAGACGCCGAGCGCGGTGGTGTCCACCACGTCGGTGTTGCCCAGTTCGGGGTAGGCGGCGACGGCGGCCTGGGTGTGGCCGGGCAGGTCGATCTCCGGGACGACGGTCACCCCCCGCGCGGCCGCGTACGCGACGATCTCGCGCAGGTCGTCCTGGGTGTAGTAGCCGCCGTGCGGGCGGTCGTCGCGCCGCCGGCCGGAGCGGTAGCCGACCATCGAGCGCTCCCGCCAGGCACCCCGCCGGGTCAGCCTCGGGTAGCGCTTGATCTCCACCCGCCAGCCCTGGTCGTCGGTCAGGTGCAGGTGCAGCACGTTGAGCTTGTGCGCGGCCAGCAGGTCGACGAAGCGCAGCACGTCCGCCTTGGGCAGGAAGTGCCGGGCGACGTCGAGCAGCGCGCCGCGCCAGCCGAACCGGGGTGCGTCCTCGATGTCGGCGCCGGGCAGCACCCAACCCTCGTGGCGCAGCGGCGACCGCCGGTAGGCGTCCGGCCCGAGCAGCTGCCGCAGGGTCTGCGCGGCCCAGAGCGCGCCCGCCGGGCCGCCCGCGGCGAGCAGCGCGTGGCCGGGGCGCACCGTGATCCGGTACGCCTCGGCGGCGAGCGCGTCGTCCCGGACCAGTTCGATGCCCGCGCCCGGCCGGCCGGGGCCCAGGGGCAGCCCGGTGGCGGCGGACAGCGTGCCGCGCAGCCAGCGCTCGGCGTCGGCCAGCGCGGGCGGTGCGGTCAGCGTGGTGGCGGCGTCGAGCGGGAAGTCCTCGTCCGGGCGGCGGACGGCACTCGAAGGTGCGGGAATGAGGTCCATTCCGACATCCTGCCCACGCCCGGAACGATTGGCATAGACCACCGCGCGATCGCGGTGCCATGCAAAACGGCCCTGCGGGACCGCGGACTACTTGTCGTCGCCGTCGCCGCCCTGCGGCTTGCCGATGCCGTCGTAGATCTCCTTGCACATCGGGCAGACCGGGTACTTCTTCGGGTCGCGCCCGGGCACCCACACCTTGCCGCACAGCGCCACCACGGGAGACCCGGAGAGTGCGCTCTCCATGATCTTGTCCTTCTGGACGTAGTGCGCGAAGCGCTCGTGGTCGCCGTCCCCGTTGGACACCTGCGGGACGGGCTCGACCAGGGTGCCGGTGCCGAGGCCGCGCTCGGGCTCAAGAGTGCTCATGAGTGCCAAGTCTATGGGCGCCCCGGGAAACCGGGCCAGTGTCGCGCCGCGGGGCCCGTTCCTCAGTTCATCGTGGGGTCGTCCGGGTAGGTCGCCAGCAGGGCGAGCGGACCGCGCTGGCGGCGCAGCACCGAGCGCCACAACCGCTCCGGCTCGGGGCTGGAGACGTCCCCCGGCTCGCAGTCCACCAGGAACCAGGCGCCGCTCTCCAGCTCGGCCTCCAGCTGCCCGGGCGACCAGCCGGCGTACCCGGCGAAGATCCGCAGGCTGCCCAGTTCGCCCGCCAGCACCTCGGGCGGCGCCTCCAGGTCCACCAGGCCGATCGCGCCGTGCACCCGCCGCCAGCCCAGCGGCTCGCCGGTGCCGGGCTCCCCGGGCGCCACGGCGAGGCCGAGCGCCGAGTCCAACGCCACCGGCCCGCCCTGGAACACCACGGCCGGCTGCCCGACGAGCCTGCCCCAGCCGTCCAGCACGGCGCCCACCTCGACCGGCGTCGGCCGGTTGAGGACCACACCGAGCGCCCCCTCGGCGTCGTGGTCGAGGAGGAGCACCACCGCCCGCGCGAAGTTCGGGTCGGTGAGCAGGGGCGTCGCGACGAGCAGACGGCCGGTGTGGGACCGGCCTCCGTGCGAATGGGCCGCCGTCATGCCTCACATGATCCCGCAGAACGGCCGCTCGGACACCGCAACGCGCGAAACCCCGCCACGCCGAACGAACACCCGTACAGGCGCACCGGCGGGCGCCGCCGACCCCGGAGAGAGCACCATCACGGGAGAGGCTCACGGGAACCATCGGGACGCCTACTACCATCTACGTCTGGTGGACGCCCTTATGCGGTGCCGACTCGGTCACGCCGGGGGCCCGAACGCGCCCGTACGACCGGTCCACCACCGGCTCTCTACCGGAGCCCTTCCCCAACTCCTCTGGCACCCCGGATTGCGAGAACGATGACCGACGACGTCCTGCTGGTCCACGGCGGAAACCCGCTCGAAGGCGAGATCCGCGTCCGCGGTGCGAAGAACCTGGTCCCCAAGGCCATGGTCGCCGCCCTGCTCGGCCAGGGCCCCAGCAGACTGCGAAACGTCCCGGACATCCGCGACGTCAAGGTGGTTCGCGGTCTGCTGCAGCTGCACGGCGTGACGGTGCGCGCCGGCGACGAGGACGGCGAGCTGATCCTCGACCCCTCGCACGTCGAGAGCGCCAATGTCGCCGACATCGACGCACACGCCGGTTCCTCGCGGATTCCGATCCTCTTCTGCGGCCCGCTGCTGCACCGCCTCGGCCACGCCTTCATCCCGGGCCTCGGCGGCTGCGACATCGGCGGCCGCCCGGTCGACTTCCACTTCGAGGTGCTGCGCCAGTTCGGCGCCACCATCGAGAAGCACCCGCAGGGCACCTACCTGGTCGCCCCGCAGCGCCTGCGCGGCACCAAGATCGAGCTGCCCTACCCCTCGGTCGGCGCGACCGAGCAGGTGCTGCTCACCGCGGTGCTCGCCGAGGGCGTCACCGAGCTGCGCAACGCGGCCATCGAGCCGGAGATCGTCGACCTGATCTGCGTCCTGCAGAAGATGGGCTCGATCATCACGCTGGGCACCGACCGGACCATCCTGATCACCGGTGTGGACGAGCTGAACGGCTACACCCACCGTGCGCTGCCGGACCGCCTGGAGGCCGCTTCCTGGGCCTGCGCGGCGCTCGCCACCAAGGGCGACATCTACGTCCGCGGCGCCCGCCAGCTGGAGATGATGACCTTCCTCAACACCTTCCGGAAGGTCGGCGGCGCCTTCGAGGTGGACGACGAGGGCATCCGCTTCTGGCACCCGGGCGGCGAGCTCAAGGCGATCGCCCTGGAGACCGACGTGCACCCCGGCTTCCAGACCGACTGGCAGCAGCCGCTGGTCGTCGCGCTGACCCAGGCCACCGGCCTGTCCATCGTCCACGAGACGGTGTACGAGTCGCGGCTCGGGTTCACCGGCGCGCTGAACCAGATGGGCGCGCACATCCAGCTCTACCGCGAGTGCCTGGGCGGTACCCCGTGCCGCTTCGGCGCCCGGAACTTCCTGCACTCCGCGGTCGTCTCCGGCCCCTCCAAGCTGATGGGCTCCGAGCTGGTCATCCCGGACCTGCGCGGCGGCTTCTCGTACCTGATCGCGGCGCTGGCGGCCGAGGGCACCTCGACCGTGCACGGCATCGACCTGATCAACCGCGGCTACGAGAACTTCATGGACAAGCTCCGTGACCTCGGCGCCCACGTCGAGCTGCCCAGCGAGCAGCTGGTCGACGCCTGATCAGCGGCCCGACACACGGCGAGAGGCCGGGCTCCCCACGTGGGGAGCCCGGCCTCTCGGGCGTTCAAGGGGTGGCTCAGGCAGCGCCCTTGGCGGCTTCCTTCAGCTTGGAGCCGGCGCTCACCTTGGCGCTGTAGCCCGCGGCGATCTGGATCGGCTCGCCGGTCTGCGGGTTGCGGGCGGTGCGGGCAGCGCGGTGGGTGCGCTCGAAGGTCAGGAAACCGGGGATGGTGACCTTCTCGTCGCCCTTGGCGACGACCTCGCCGACGATCTCGGCGAAGGCGGCCAGAACGGCGTCGGCGTCCTTGCGGGTCACCTCGGCGCGCTCGGACAGCGCGGCCACCAGCTCACTGCGGTTCATGTGTACTCCTGTGGTCTGTTCGCTTGCGGTGTGCGGGGGCCCATCGGTGCTCCCACCGGGGGGCACCCGGATGGGCCGCAGGTCCGCACACTGTGCTCATGCAGGCAATGCGTGGTCGCAGGCCGGGTCCGTACCCGATGCCGCGCGCCGGAGCCTTCGAAGGCCCGCCCGCCCGCCTGGATACGAATCCTGCCCCGACCGGCCCCGAGAAAGCCAATCGGGCCCCGGCCGGGCCACCCGAACAACGCCCGCCCGTTGGAGGTGTGACGCTCCGTCGGCTCCGGCGGACCGGGCGCGGGCGGCGGTCGGGACGACTCGCCGGAAGACCAGGGGGACGTTCCGTACTTGTCGGACACGCCTGCCCCGTGCAGGGCTACCGTACGCCCTACGACTGACAAGCCCAAACACGCCCCTCGCCCTTGTGTCGCAAGGGTTCGGGGCGGGCTGGGCGGGTATGACCGCTATTCGTGCGTTTGAGCGACCGACGACACGTCCGCCGGTCCGGTCGTCAGAGCTTGACGGTGGGGAAGGCGGAGGTGTCCAGGGTGCCCACGATGCCCGGGGTCGGACGGGCCGGCGCGGGGGCCTCCTGACCGCCCGCCAGGGCCGCCTCGCGCACCGCGGCGGCGACGGTCTTGGCGACGTCCTTGTGGAAGACGCTCGGGATGATGTAGTTCGCGTTCAGCTCGTCGTCGGCGACGGTGGTGGCCAGCGCCCGGGCGGCGGCGATCATCATCTCGGTGTTGACCGTACGGCTCTGGGCGTCCAGCAGGCCGCGGAAGACGCCCGGGAAGACCAGCACGTTGTTGATCTGGTTGGGGAAGTCGCTGCGGCCGGTGGCGACCACGGCGGCGGTCTGCCGGGCGATCCCGGGGTCGACCTCCGGGTCCGGGTTGGCCAGCGCGAAGACGATCGCGTCGGGGGCCATGGTGGCCAGGTCGTCGCCGTCCAGGACGTTCGGGGCCGAGACGCCGATGAAGACGTCCGCACCCGCCACGGCCTCCTTGAGGCTGCCGGTGCGGCCCGAGCGGTTGGTGTGCTCGGCGATCCACCGCAGGTTGTCGTTGAGGTCCCCACGGCCCTGGTGGACCACGCCCTGCACGTCCGCCACGGTGGCGTGCTCGACGCCGGCCGCCATCAGCAGCTTGAGGATCGCGGTGCCCGCGGCGCCGGCGCCCGACATCACCACGCGGATGTCGGCGATCTCCTTGCCGACCACCTTGAGCGCGTTGGTGAGGGCGGCCAGCACCACGATCGCGGTGCCGTGCTGGTCGTCGTGGAAGACCGGGATGTCCAGGGCCTCGCGCAGCCGGGCCTCGATCTCGAAGCAGCGCGGCGCGGAGATGTCCTCCAGGTTGATCCCGGCGAAGCCCGGGGCGATCGCCTTGACGATCGCGACGATCTCGTCGGTGTCCTGGGTGTCCAGGCAGATCGGCCAGGCGTCGATCCCGGCGAACCGCTTGAAGAGGGCCGCCTTGCCCTCCATGACCGGCAGCGCGGCCGCCGGGCCGATGTTGCCCAGGCCCAGCACCGCCGAGCCGTCGGTGACCACGGCGACGCTGTTGCGCTTGATGGTGAGGCGGCGGGCGTCCTCGGGGTTCTCGGCGATCGCCATGCAGACCCGCGCGACACCCGGGGTGTAGATCATGCTGAGGTCGTCACGGTTGCGGATCGGCAGCTTGGACGACATCTCGATCTTGCCGCCGAGGTGCATCAGGAAGGTGCGGTCCGAGACCTTGCCGATCGACACGCCGTCGATCGCCCGGAGCTTCTCGACGATCTCCTCGCCGTGCGCGACCGAGGAAGCCGCCACCGTGACGTCGATCCGCAGCGCCTCCAGGCCGGAGGCGGTGACGTCGAGGCCGGTCACCGATCCGCCGGAGGACTCCACGGCCGTGGTGATCGCGCTGACGGCGTTGCCCCGGGCCGGGACCTCCAGCCGTACCGTGATCGAGTTGGAGACACTGGGCACCGTCGCCATCGACGCTTCCTTCTTCCGTCTGTCCCGCAGGCTCAACATTTTGTTGAAGGCATCGCCTGCGCATGCTAGACCTCGATCGTCGCACCTTCCAAGGGGTAGCCAGAAATATCGTTCATTGAGTGTGCGGATCCGACAATCCGGCCGGCTTCCGTCGACCTTCCGCCGACCTTCCGTCGCCGACTCCTTGCCTCTCCGGGCCGATGCGTTACATTGGACGGGCACCGGCTCGATCCAAGCCCCCGGGCCCAACCTTCGTCCCTTCGAGGGACCACTTGCCGCGAGGCGAGCATGGCGGGTCGGTGTACTAAACGTCTGAAGGCCCCTCACCGAAGCGGTGGGGGGCCTTCTTCCGTGGCTCCGACAGTGTCCGTCAGCTGCCGTCAGCCGTTTGCAGCAGCGCGGGCACGCCGGCCGCGTCCGGCAGGTCGTCCGGGCCGGACAGCACGGTCAGCCGCTGGGTCGCGCGGGTCAGCGCGACGTACAGCACCCGCAGGCCGGCCTCCGACTCGCCGGCGATTCCGGTCGGGTCGGCCACCACCGTCGCGTCGTACTCCAGGCCCTTCGCCTCCAGGCTGCCCAGCGGCACCACGCGCTCGCCCAGGCCCTCGGCCCAGCCGGCCGCCTCGGCCCGGCGGTCCATCGGCACGACGATCGCCACGGTGCCGTCCACCTCGGCCAGCAGCCGCTCCAGCTCCGCCCTGGCGGCCTTGCCGAACGCCGCCGGCGAGGGATCGGTGACGGCCGCGAAGCGCGGCTCCACGCCGACGCGGCGGACCGCGCTCGGCGACGGCGTGCCCGGCGCGGCCAGCGCCAGCACCTTGGCCGCGACCTCGGCGATCTCGGCCGGGTTGCGGTAGTTCACGGTCAGCGTGAAGCGGCGGCGCGGCTTGCCGGACAGCACCTCGTCCAGCGCGGACTGGGCCTCCTGCGGGAACGGCCAGGAGGACTGCGCCGGGTCCCCGACGATCGTCCAGGTGGCCATCCGGGCCCGGCGGCCGATCATCCGCCACTGCATCGGGGTGAGGTCCTGGGCCTCGTCCACGATGATGTGGGCGTACTCCTTGCGCTCCACCGGCTGGCGCTCGCGCTGGCGGGTGGAGCGGTCGGCGAAGGTGGTGACCTCCTCCAGGCCGGTCAGCAGGTCCATCGCGTCCACCTCGCGGACCTTCGGCCGGGACGGCTCGCCGAGCAGCACCTGGAGCTCGTCCACCAGCGCGACGTCGTGCGCGGACAGCGCCCCCTCGCCCTCCGGGGACAGGTGGCGCCAGGAGGCGGCCAGCAGCCGCGCCTCGTCCGGCGTGACGACGCGGCGCGCGATCCGGTTGATGTGACGGTGCTGCCTGAGCGTGCCCAGCACCCGCCGCGGGGTCACGGCGGGCCACCAGGCGTCCAGGAAGTCCAGGAACGGCGCCTCGTCCGAGACGTACTCGTCGAAGCTCTCCTTCTCCTCCTGGCGCTGCTCCCGGGCGTAGTGGTCGGCGGGCTTCGGGAGGCCCTTGACGACCTCCTGCCACAGGGCGTCCAGCAGCAGCCGGCGGGCCCGCGGACGCAGCAGGTTCAGCGGGGTGCCGCCGGAGCCCACCACGTTGCCGCGGACCGCCTTCAGCCGGCCCGCGTCGAGCTTCAGCACCTCCCCGCGGGCGACGACCTTCAGCTCTTGCGGCGCGCCCAGTTCCAGCGCCGCGCGGGCGGCCCGGCGCAGCAGCTGCGCCATCCGGGCCGAGCCCTTGACCCGGGCTGCCTCGGGGGTGTCGTAGGTGCCCGCCTCGATGCCGTCCACCAGGGAGCCGACGGCCCGGATGGCGACCTGGCCCTCCTCGCCGAGCGAGGGCAGCACGCCCTCGGTGTAGGAGACCAGCAGCGGGGTCGGCGAGACGACCAGGATGCCCCCGGCGTAGCGGCGGCGGTCCTGGTACAGCAGGTAGGCGGCGCGGTGCAGGGCGACGGCGGTCTTGCCGGTGCCGGGGCCGCCGGTGACGAGGGTGGCCCCGGCCGCGGCGGCCCGGATCACCTCGTCCTGCTCCTTCTGGATCGAGGAGACGATGTCGCGCATCGAGTGGCTGCGGGCGCGGCCCAGCGAGGCCATCAGCGCGCCGTCGCCGACCACGGCCAGCTCCTCGCCGTCCAGGGTCGGGGTGAGGTCGGGGCGCAGCAGGTCGTCCTCGACGCCGATCACCTTGCGGCCCTTGGAACGGATCACCCGGCGGCGGATGACCCGGCCGGGCTCGACCGGGGTGGCGCGGTAGAACGGGGCGGCGGCGGGAGCGCGCCAGTCGATCACCAGCGGGCCGTACTCGGCGTCCAGGACGCCCAGGCGGCCGATGTGGAGGGTTTCGGCGACGGCCGGGTCGGCCGGGTCCATCGGGGTGTTCGAGGGGATGCCGTGCTCCTCCGGGGCGTCCGCCTGCTGGAGGTCGATCCGGCCGAAGAGGAAGTCCTCGAACTCGTTGTTGAGGCGCTGGAGGTGCGCGCCGGCCCGGTAGACCTGGGCGTCTCGCTCGGCGAGCGCGCCCGGGGTGCCGACCTGGACGCGCTTGGCGGCGTCCTCCAGGATGTACTCGGCCTCGGCGAGCTTCTCCTCCAACCGGTGGTAGACGGTGTCGAGGTGCTGCTGCTCACCGGCGATCTCGCGCTCGCGGACGGTCTCGTGATCGGCGGTGGGGGTGGTGTCCGTGTTGCTCATGGCCTCGGTGGTTGCGGCGGAATCCGGCTCCGGAAAACGAGCGGACGGATGATCCTACGCCGCGACCCCCGGGGCGCGCTGCTCCGGAACGTACAAAAGTTGAAGGCCGCCCTCCGCGGAGCGGTGGACGGCCTTCGGTGTGAACATGGGGTGGTGGAGATGCCGGGAATCGAACCCGGGTCCAGTGGAGTTAATTCAGGGCTTCTCCGAGCGCAGTCCGCTGTGATTTTCTCGGCCCTGGCGGTCACGCGGACAAGCCGCCAACAGGCCCAGCTGCTGTTTGATTTCCCATCCACCCCCGCAGCCCGGGCGGACGGTTGAGTTCCCTAGATTATGCCAGGGTCCGGGTCGGGAACTCCCCGGTCTGACACCCAAGCGCTATCGGTGCTTATTAGGCAGCGAGAGCGAACTGCTGGGAATCGCGCTTAGAGTTGGCGATTATTTTTTTGCGACACGTGGTTTACGAGATCATTGCCGCGTTCCTCGGCTCGCTTCCCCTGTTTCAACATCCCCTGTCGAAACCGATCATCCCCATGTTTTTTTGAGAAACAGCTCGGACGGTGACCGTCCGTGTTGCTTGCGCCATAGTACGCGAGGCGACGGGCGAGGGTCCAGCGGATTAACCCTGGCGCCGCCGAGCCGCCGCCACCGCGCGGGCCGTCTCGCGGGTGTCCTGCTTCTCGCGGAGCGTCTGGCGCTTGTCGTACAGCTTCTTGCCGACGGCGAGCGCGAGCTCCAGCTTGACCCGGCCGTCCTTGAAGTACAGCGAGAGCGGGATCAGGGTGTGGCCCGCGTCGCGGACCTTGGTCTCGATCTTGCGGATCTCCAGCTTGTGCAGCAGCAGCTTGCGCTTGCGCCGGGCCGCGTGGTTGGTCCACGTCCCCTGGGTGTACTCGGGGATGAAGACGTTGTCGATCCACGCCTCGTGGTTCTGGATGTAGGCGTAGCCGTCGACCAGGTTGGCCCGCCCCTCGCGCAGCGACTTGACCTCGGTGCCGGTGAGTACGAGGCCGCACTCGTAGGTGTCGAGGATCGTGTACTCGTGCCGCGCCTTCTTGTTCTGCGCGATCAGCTTGTGTCCGGTTTCCTTTGCCATAGCGCGGTCATTCTCGCACTTCGGGGCGGGATCGGGCAGCTGCTTTAGCCGCGGGTTCCGGCGCTCAGGCCCGGGTGCCGAGCCCCGCGAGGACGCGCAGGGCGAGCGCGTCGGCGTCCTCGCCGGTGGCCGCCGGGACGTCGGGGGTCAGGCCGGTGCCGTCGAGGGAGCGGCCGGCCGGGGTGAAGTAGCGGCCGACGGTCATCTCCAGCACCGCGCCGTCGGCGAGGCGGCTGGGCTGCTGCACGGTGCCCTTGCCGAAGGTCCGCGCGCCCACCACGACGGCGCGGCTGCGGTCCTGGAGGGCGCCGGCGAGCAGTTCGGCGGCGCTCATCGTGCCGCCGTCCACCAGCACCACCAGCGGGCTGCGCTGGTCGCCGCCGCGCGGGGCGGTCAACTCCCTGGTCCCGCCGCGCTCCTGGTACGAGCCGACCGGGCCGCCGTCCAGGAAGATCCCGGCCGTGCCGGCGGCCTCGTCGACCAACCCGCCGGAGTTCCCGCGCAGATCGAGCACCACGCCGGTGTGCGGGGTGCGCAGCGCGGCGCGCACCCGATCGGCCACGCCGCCGGTGAAGGCCCGCACGGTGATCCGCAGGACGCCCCCGTCCAGGTGCTCGGCGGCGACCTGCTGACTGTCCAGCAGGACGCGCCGCAGCCGCAGTTCGCGCACCTCGCCCCCGCCGCGGCGGACCTCCAGGGTGACCTCGGATCCGGCCCTGCGCTCGCCGCCCTGGCCGCGCAGCCGCGCGACCACCTCGGTGACCGGCAGGTGGTCGGCCTGGTCCTGGCCGACCCGCAGCAGCCGGTCGCCGGGCGCGATCCCGGCCGCGGCGGCCGGGCCCTCGGGCGCGACCTGGGAGACCTCGGTCACGCCGTCCTCGCCGCGGCCCACGGACAGGCCGACGCCCAGGTACCGGCCGTCCAGGCCCTGGCTGAACTCGGCGTACTCCTGCGCGCTGTAGTACGCGCCCCAGCGGTCGCCGCTGGCCCCGAGCAGGTGCTCGGCCTGCTGCTCGGACAGCGTGCTGCCGGCCGGGTCCGCCGGGAGCCCGCCGCCCGTGGCCCGGGCGGCGTCGACGGAGGGGCGCGGCAGGTCGCTCGGGTCGCCCCAGGCTCCGGTGGCCGCGCCGACCAGCAGGACGGCACCGAACACCAGGCTGAGGGCGGCCACCTGACGTGCCCTGCGCGGAGTTTGCAGCATGGCATCGGAGTGTAGACACCGTGCCGCGCGCGACGGGCCGGAACGGGGAGCGCGGAACGACGGCGGCCCCGGACGGCGCAGTGCCGTCCGGGGCCGCCGAGGCGTCCGGGATCAGACCTTGAGGTACTTGCGCAGCGTGAAGAACGCCGCCACGCCGGCCATGCCCATACCCACCACGACCAGCAGCGGTATCACCGCGAGCACCGAGCCGAGGCCGATGAAGTGGATGAACTGCACCCGGTCGGCCAGCCAGTTCTGGACGAAGAAGTGGCCGCCGATCAGCAGCCCGGAGGCCATCGCCGCGCCGAGCAGCGCGGCGAACGCGGCCTCGGCGATGAACGGCATCTGGACGTAGAAGTTCGAGGCACCGACCAGGCGCATGATGCCGGTCTCGCGCCGCCTGCTGTACGCCGACACCCGGACCGTGTTGACGATCAGCAGCAGGGCCACGAAGAGCATCAGCACCATGATCACGAAGGCCGCCGTCTGCAGGCCGTTGAGCAGGCCGAACAGGTTCTCCAGGATCTTGCGCTGGTCCTCGACCGACTTCACGCCCGGCTTGCCGGCGAAGGCGCTCTGGATCACGTCGTACTTGGTCGGGTCGTTGAGCTTGACCCGCCAGGACTGCGGCATGGCGTCCGGCCCCAGGACGGAGATGAGCGGGTTGTCCGGGTTCATCTCCTTCCAGTGCTTGTACGCCTCGGGCGAGCTCTCGTACGTGGAGGACTGGACCACCGAGGTCATCTTGTCCAGCTGGTCCTTGATGTCCTGGACCTGCTGGTCGGTGGCCGCGCCCTTGTCGCACTGGGGCGAGTTGCGGGCATCCGCCTTCGTGCAGAAGTAGATGCTCACCTCGACCTTGTCGTACCAGTACCCCTTCATGCTGTTCACCTGGTCGCGGACCAGGAGCGAGGAACCGGCGAGGGCGAGGGAGAGCGCGACGCTGACGACGACCGCGATGGTCATCGTCAGGTTGCGTCGGAGACCCACACCGATCTCCGACAGGACGAACTGGGCACGCATGCGGAACAACTCCAGGGTCGGTACTGCTCTGGGTCGGGCGGTTCGGGCCGGCGGCCCTACGGGGTCAGCGCTGGTGGGTCAGTGCTGGTACCCGTAGACGCCGCGGGCCTGGTCGCGGACGAGCAGTCCCTTGTCGAGCTCGATGACGCGCTTGCGCATCTGGTCGACGATCGCCTGGTCGTGGGTGGCCATCAGCACCGTGGTGCCGGTGCGGTTGATGCGGTCGAGCAGCTTCATGATGCCGACCGAGTTCTGCGGGTCGAGGTTTCCGGTGGGCTCGTCCGCGATCAGCAGCATCGGGCGGTTCACGAAGGCGCGGGCGATCGCCACGCGCTGCTGCTCACCACCGGAGAGCTCGCCCGGCATGCGGTCCTCCTTGCCGCCGAGGCCGACCAGCTCCAGCACCTCGGGCACCACCTTGTTGATGGCGCTCTTGGGCTTGCCGATGACCTCCAGGGCGAAGGCGACGTTCTGCGCGACCGTCTTGTTGGGGAGCAGGCGGAAGTCCTGGAAGACGGTGCCCAGCTGGCGGCGCATGTGCGGCACCTTCCAGTTGGACAGCTTGCCCAGGTCCTTGCCCAGCACGTGCACCGCGCCGGTACTGGGCCGCTCCTCGCGCAGGCACAGGCGCAGGAAGGTGGACTTGCCCGAGCCGGACGAGCCGACCAGGAAGACGAACTCGCCCTTCTCGATCTCCAGCGAGACGTTGTCCAGGGCGGGACGGTTCTGCTTGGGATAGGTCTTGGAGACGTTGTCGAATCTGATCACGGCTGCATCACGGAGGCCATCCTAGGCGGCGCCAGTCCTCGGTCGGTCCGCCCCGGGGGCCCGGTCCGGGCGCGGGCGAAAGGAGCGCGGAGGGCGGCTCCCGGTCTGGGACCATACGCGAATCGGCAACCGGCCCGCAGGGGCAGCCCATGACAGTTCCCGGAATCTGCGGGAGAATGTTCGCTTATGCCCCGAATATTGCGAGGCATCTCACAGCCCGGGAGCCGGAACCGCCGGAACCTGGCAGAGTGGAGGTGGCGACCGTGACCGGCCGCTCCCCCGTACAGGGCAAGAAATGGAACCAAAGCCCCGTCCGGTGCGTTTGCAGTAAGCAGCGAGGAGGAGATCGCATGACCTGCGACCATCTGGTGTGCGCCAACTGCAACGGCCGCGTCAGCGACGGGCGTTGCCCGGTGTGCCGCGCCAACCGGGCCCGGCTGCAGGAGCAGCAGGGGCCGTTCGCCGCGCTCTCCCCCGCGCTGCTGCTGGCCCTGGTGGCCGGGCTGCTCGCGGTGGCGCTGATCGCCCGGCAGGCGCTGGCCTGATTCCGTCGACCGACGACGAAGGGCCCCCGACCGCTGCGGTCGGGGGCCCTTCGCTCTGTGTTCTGCGGTGTGCCCGGCGCGCTACCCGGCGCCGGTCCCGGGCTGCTCGCGCCGGCGGACAGCGGCCTCGATGCCGTGCTCGGTCGTCATCGAGGCCGACCTGCTCACGCCTCGGTCGACGTCTCGCGCTGCTTGCGCCAGCGGATCCCGGCCTCGATGAAGCCGTCGATGTCGCCGTCCAGCACGGCCTGCGGGTTGCCGGCCTCGTACGCGGTGCGGACGTCCTTGACCATCTGGTACGGGTGCAGGACGTAGGAGCGCATCTGGTTGCCCCAGGAGCTGCCGCTGTCCTTGAGCGCGTCCATCGCCGCCTTCTCCTCCTGGCGGCGCCGCTCCAGCAGCTTGGCCTGGAGGACGTTCATCGCGGACGCCTTGTTCTGGATCTGCGAGCGCTCGTTCTGGCAGGAGACCACGATGCCGGTCGGGAGGTGCGTGATGCGCACCGCCGAGTCGGTGGTGTTGACGCCCTGGCCGCCGGGGCCGGAGGCGCGGTAGACGTCCACCCGCAGGTCGCCCTCGTCGATGTCGACGTGGTCGGACTGCTCGACGACCGGGAGCACCTCGACGCCGGCGAAGGAGGTCTGCCGGCGGCCCTGGTTGTCGAACGGCGAGATGCGGACCAGGCGGTGGGTGCCCTGCTCGACCGAGAGGGTGCCGTAGGCGTACGGCGCCTTCACGGTGAAGGTCGCGGACTTGATGCCGGCCTCTTCGGCGTACGAGGTGTCGTACACCTCGGTGGGGTACCCGTGCCGCTCGGCCCAGCGCAGGTACATGCGCATCAGCTGCTCGGCGAAGTCGGCGGCGTCCACGCCACCGGCCTCGGCACGGATGTTGATCAGCGCCTCGCGGGCGTCGTACTCGCCGGACAGGAGGGTGCGGACCTCCAGCTCTTCGACCGCCTTCTGGAGGGCGACGAGCTCGACCTCGGCCTCGGCGCGGGTGTCCGCGTCGTCCTCGGCCTCGGCCAGCTCGAACAGCACGCCGAGGTCGTCGATGCGGCCGCGGAGGCCCTCGACGCGGCGCAGTTCGCCCTGGAGGAAGGAGAGCCGGCTGGTCACCTTCTGCGCGTTCGCGACGTCGTCCCACAGGGTGGGGGCGGCTGCCTCCTCCTCCAGGACCGCGATGTCGGCCCGGATCTTGTCCAGGTCGAGGACGGCCTCGATCGACCCCATGGTCGTATCGAGGTTCTTGAGCTCTTCGGAAGGATCGACGGCTGCCACGCCCCCCAGGGTAATGGTTCCGGGGGTGGTCATGACGACACCCCCGTTCCCACCGGGGTCAGGGCGCCCGCGGGGCGGTGCTGTGGACGACCGGACGGGCCGGCCGGCCGCCGTCCGGCCCGGTGGCCGCGAAGGCCGTCCAGGCCGCGGCGGCGCCCGCCAGCAGCAGGACGGTGGCCAGCAGGACGGCCAGCAGCCGGCGGCGTCGCAGCAGGGCCTGGCGGTCCCGGCGGTGCCCCGGGGCGGTGCGCTGCGCCCGTGACTCGGCGGCGTACGCGGCCAGCTCCTCCGCGGACGGGCGGCGCAGGCTGGTGTGGGTGTCCCGGGTGGAGTCCGGGGCGGCGCCGGGGACCAGCGGGACGGCCGGGCCGCGGCGGCGCTTGTGCAGGCCCGGGCCGGTGTCGGCCTCGGCGTAGACCGCCTCGCCGGGGGTCAGCTGCTCCTCGGCCGGGGCGCGGCCCTGGGCGGGCAGGGCGATCACCGGCAGACCGGCCAGCGACGGCAGCTGCTCGCGCAGCCGGGCGGCCAGCTCGGCGGCCCGCAGCCGGGAGGCGGGGGCCTTGGCCAGGCACTCGGAGATGATCCGCCACAGCCCGTCCGGCAGGCCGGGGATCGGCGGCACCTGCTCGGTGACGTGCCGGCGCAGCACCGCGCCGGTGTGGCCGCCGCCGAAGGGGGTGAAGCCGGCCAGCAGCTCGTAGAGGACGGTGGCGAGGGCGTAGATGTCGACGGCGGCGCGCGGCTCCAGGCCCTCGATGATCTCGGGGGCGAGGTAGTCGGGGGTGCCGATGATCCGGGTGGCGCGGGTGCGGCGCGGGGCGTCGACCAGGCGGGCCACGCCGAAGTCGGTCAGCTTGGCGCGCGGGGCGCCGCCGGGGCCGGGGGCGGCGGCGAGGTCGAGCAGGACGTTCTCCGGCTTGACGTCGCGGTGGACGATCCCGGCCGCGTGCGCGGCGGCCAGGCCGTCGGCGACGTCGGCGATGATCGAGGCGGCGGTCTGCGGGGGCAGCGCGCTGTCCCGTTCCAGCCGGGAGCGCAGGTCGGTGCCCTGGACCAGCTCCATCACCAGGGCGAGGTCGCTGCCGTCCACGACCATGTCGCGCACGCCGACCACCCGGGGGTGGTCGAGGCTGGTCAGCGCGGTGCGCTCCTGGACGAAGCGGCCGACCAGCACCTGGTCGGAGGCGAGGTCCTCGCGCAGCAGCTTGACCGCCACCGGGCCGTCGGGCCCCTCACCGAGCCAGACCGTCCCGGCCGAACCCCGGCCGATCACCTGGTGGACGGTGTACCGGCTGCCGATCTTGCGTGCCAATGCTGCTCCGTGGGCGGCGGGAGCGTTCCGGGGGTCCGGTTCGCTCGGTGGGGCGGGACAACAGCGACCAACCTACGCGCCCGGAGGCCCCGCGGGGGCCGCCTGAGGGGCCCGGAGCGGGAGTCTCGGGCGGGAAATCTCGTGAATTGTCGACAAAGCGTCAATCTTGCCGTCCGGCACGGGTTCGGAGGCCCGGAACGGCCCGACGCGGCCCGGTCCGCAGCCCGAACCGGCCCGAAGCGGGTCGTTCCGGGCTCCCCGACCGGGCCGGACCGGGAGCCCGGCGGCGCTACTTGCCGAAGACGCTGTTCACCCAGTCCCGCGCCGAGTCGAACCAGCCCACGGCGTTGTCCCAGTAATGCGGCAGCGGCGTGAAGTTCCACAGCGCCAGCGCGGCCACGGCCAGCACCAGCAGCACCATCAGGCAGCCCTTGAGGCAGCCGAGCCCCGGGATGTACATCCGGTTGCGGCTGCGCGGGCGCCGCTCGCGGGCCGGCGCGGGCTCGCGGCGGGCGGGCTCGCGCGGCGGCTCCTCGCGGCGCGGCGGCGCCTCCCGGTACTGCGGCGCGGGCGGCTCGGCCCGGCGCGCCGCCGGGGCGGGCGGCGGCGGGTAGCCGCCCTGCGGCCGGCCGTACCCGGCCGGGGCCTGCCGGTTGCCACCGGGCGGCTGGGCCTGCGGCTGCCGACCCTGGCGTCCGCCCTGGGGGTCCTGACCCCCCGGCCGGGCCTGGTAGGGCGGCGGGGCCACCGGCGGGCGCTGCGCGTAGCCGGGCGGCGGCGGGGCCTGCCGGTAGCCGGCCGGCGGCTGCCCCTGCGGCGGGCGGCCCGGCGCTCCCCGGCCGGGCTGCCCCCCGTGTCCGGCCTGGTAGGGCGGCGGGGCGACCTGCGGCTCGCCGTACTCCTCGTAGTCCTCCGGGCCGAAGTACCCGACCTCGGTCTGCTGGTTGCGGTCCCGCGCCGCGCGCAGCTGGGTCTGCCACGGGTGCGGCGCCTCCTCCTGCGGACCGGGGGGCGCGGTGGGCGGGGGCGGCGGCACGGCGACGGGCGGCATCACCCGGGTGCGGTCGGGGGCGCCGTACGGGGGCGCGGGCGGCTGCTGGGTGCCCATCACCCGGGTCGCCGCGGCCGGGTCGTGGTGCGGGGCGCCGGGGGCGGTCGGCGGCAGCACCTGGGTCCGGTCGTCGGTGCCGGGCGGACCGGCCGGGACGGTCCCGGGGACGACGGTGGGCTGCTGGTCGGGCTGCAGCAGGGCGGCGACGGCCAGCGCCTCGTCCACCGCCGCCGGCGAGGCGTGCACGCCGACACCGGCGGCGACCACCCGCAGGGCGCGGGCCAGCGAGGTGGCGCCGGGCCGCTGGGCCGGGTCCTTGCGCAGGCAGCGCTCGATCACCGTCCAGAGTGGCTCGGGCATGGTGCTGGGCCGCTGCGGCTCCTGCGCCAGGTGGGCCTGGAGGACCGCGAGCGCGCCGTCGCCCTGGAACGGCTGGCGCCCGGTGACCAGCTCGTACAGCATGATCCCGGCGCCGTACACGTCCACCGCGGAGGTCTGCGGGCGGCCCTCGGCGGACTCCGGCGCGACGTACGCGGGGGTGCCGACGAACTCGTGGGTACGGGTGACGCCCGGGGAGTCGGCGAGGCGGGCGATGCCGAAGTCGGTGAGCAGCGGGTGCATCCGCTCGACGCCGTCCACCACGGTGGAGGCGAGCAGCACGTTGGCCGGCTTGAGGTCGCGGTGGACGATGCCGTCCGCGTGGCTGGCCGCCAGCGCGTCCGCCACCTGGGCCATCAGCAGGGCGCCCGCGATCGGGCTGAACGGGCCGTTGGCGCGCAGGTAGCGAGCCAGGTCGGGGCCCTCCACGAGGTCCATCACCAGGGCCAGCAGCTCGCCCTCGACGACCAGGTCGCGGACCCGCACGATGTTGGGGTGGGACAGCCGCAGCAGCAGCGAGCGCTCGCGCAGGAAGCGCATCACGACGTCGGGGTCGGCCGCCAGCTCCTCGCGCAGCACCTTGATCGCCACCCGCTGCCCGGGCTCGCTGCCCGGCGCCTGCACGTCGTCGCGCACCACGCCGCGCCAGACGGTGCCGGTCGCACCCCGTCCGAGGGTCTCATCCAGCAGATACTTGCTGCCGACTGGCCGCACCTGTCGCACTCCTCGCCGTGCCGCCCGCGCGGGGCGCTCCTCCGCCGGTGCGGTGAGCCTGCCGGGCCCGTGTCTGCGGCCACTCTAACGGTGTCCGTTCGGGTTTTCGGGGTGACCGGCAGGGCATCCGAGCAGGGTTGGGGGACATCCCCTAGGGGAGTGCCCGGAGCCGGTCGGCGGGCCTGCCCGGGGGCCGCGAGGGGGGCGGTTGACCTGACCCACCGTCGCCTCCACCATGGCGATGATCGCAAGATCGTCAAATCCGGTACCGTGCGCGGACCGTCCGTGCCGGATGGCAGGATGGACACTCGCCACTCGTGTGGCCCAATGGGGTCGCCGCGGCCGCCCGGTGCGTCCGCGACGGCGCCGGGGTACCAGGCTTCACACCAGCAGAAGGGACCCGCGGGCGAGATGCAGATCCGGCTGACCGTCCTCCGACCGCGCAGCGGCCCGACCGCCGCCGGCTCCGCCATCCCCTACGTGGACGTGCTGGTCACCGCTCCCGTCGGCACCGCACTCGGCGCCATCGCGGGCGCCCTCGCCGGCGCGGTCGGCGTGCGCGGACCGCGGGCCGCCACCCATGTGCACCTGTACGCCGGGGCGCACCGGGTGGACGAGCACACCCTGCTCGGCCACCCCCCGCTGCTCGACGGAGCCGTCCTCAGCCTCAACGAGCCCGACCCGACCGCCGACGACTCCGACGACACCCCCGCCGTCGCCGAACTGCGCGTGGTCGGCGGACCGGACGCCGGCGGCGTGCACCGGCTGCACGGCCGGGAGATCCGGATCGGCCGTTCCGGTGAGGCCGACGTCCCGCTCGACGACCCGGACGTCTCCCGGCTGCACCTCGCGCTGCACCTCACCGAGGACGGCCGGGTCTCCGTCCGCGACCTCGGCTCCACCAACGGCACCACCCTGGACGGCCGGCTCGTCCCGCCCGGCCCGCCCGAGGCCGCCGTCCCGCTGGAACCCGGCGCCCTGCTGCGGATCGGCGAGTCGACCCTGCAGGTGACGGCCCCCGACCCGGCCGACGCCGCCGGGGCCGTCCGCGCCGCCCTGCCCGACGGCCACGGCCACCTCCAGCTCGCCGCGCCGGGCCCCGTCCGACCCGCGCCGCCGGCGGCCGAACCGCCCGCCGCCCCCGAGCCCGCCCCCGGCCGCGGTCGTGGCCTGTTCTCCCTGCTGCCCGGCCGCACCGCCGAACCGCCCGGCCAGGAGAGCGCCGAACGCCACCACGCCGCCGTACGGCTGCGCCAGACCGCCGCCCAGCGCGAACGCTGGCCCGACCTCGCCGCCCTGCTGCTCGGTGCCGTCGGCCCCGGCCCCCGGCTGTGGGAGCGCGGCCCCGGCCACCCCGACGCGCTCACCCTGCGCCTGGGCACCGCCGACCGCCCCGGCGGTCCCGGCACCACGCCCGGCACCCTGCTGCCCGCCGTCCCGGTCACCCTCGACCTGCAGACCGCCGGCAGCCTCGGCCTCTGTGGCCCGCGCGAACGCCTGGACGCGCTCACCCGCGGCGTCGTCGCCCAGCTCGCCGCACTGCACCCGCCCACCGGCCTGAGCCTGGTCGTGGTCGACGCCGACCCGACCCGCGCCCCCGAGGAGCGCGCCGACACCTGGGCCTGGGCCCTGTGGCTGCCCCACCTGCGCCCGGCCGACGGCCAGGACTGCCGCCTGCTGCTCGGCCTCGACGACGAACAGGCCACCGCCCGGCTGACCGAGCTCACCGCCCGGCTCAGCGGCCCCAGCGGCCTCGGCGGCCACCCCGCCACGGTGGTCGTGGTGGACGGCCGACCGGCCACCGAGACCGCCCGGCACGCGCTCGACCTGCTGCTGCGCCAGGGCCCCGCGGTCGGCATCTTCCCGATCTGCCTCGCCGAGCAGCCCGAGCTGCTCCCCCGGGGCCTCGGCGCCACCGCCCTGATCACCGGCGAGGTCGGCACCCAGCTCTCGCTCGACCGCCCCGTCGCCCGCGGCCGCGAGACCCTGCACGAGGTCTCGCTGGACGCCGTCTCCGACGCCTGGGCCGAACGACTGGCCCGCGTCCTCGCCCCGTTGCGCGAGGCCATCCCGGCCGCCCGCGGCCCGCTGCCCGACGCGCTGCGCCTGCTCGACCTGCTGCAGCTCGACACCGTCACCCCGGCCAAGCTGTCCGCCCGCTGGGCCGCGCACGCGGGCGGCATCGGCGCCGCCACCGCGCTGCTCGGCACCACCCGGGACGAGCTGTGCACGCTCGACCTGGCCGACCCCGAGCTCGCCCTCCCCTCCCCCGACCCCGGCGGCCCGCACCTGCTGATCGGCGGCGGCCGCGGATCCGGCAAGACCGAGCTGCTGCGCACCCTGATCGCCTCGCTCGCCGTCTCCGAGCGCCCCGAGCGGCTGACCGTCACGATCGTCGAGGGCCGGGCCACCGAGGACGGCCTGGACGGCTGCACCGAGCTGCCGCACGTCACCGGCCTGGTGAACGCCGCCACCGACCCGCGCGCCGCACTCCTCGCGGCCGAAGCGCTGGAGGACGAACTCGCCCTGCGGGAGCGGTTGTTCGACGGCCTGGACTTCGCGTCCTGGCACGCCGCACGGATCCTGGACGGCCAGCACGGCCGGCACGGCCTGGACGAGCAGCCCGCGGACCATCCGCAGGTGCCGGTGCCCGCCACCGTCGGAGCGGCGGCCGCCTCGGCGCCCCGGATCATCGCGCCGCGCAGCGCGGACGGCCCCCGGCCGGGCACCCCCGCGACGCCCGCCTCCGCCGCGCCCGTCCCGGCCCGCCTGGTCGTCGTCGTGGACGACTACGACGCCCTGCTCTCGCCCACCTCCCCGGCCGGCCGGCCGCTCGCCCGCGCGCTCGCCGGCATCGCCCGCCGCGGCGGCCCGCTCGGTGTCCACCTCGCCGTCGCCACCGGCCGCCCGGAGGAGAGCGCAGGAAGCGAGGTGGACGAGGCCGCCCTGCTGCGGATCGCGCTGCGCACCGACGACCCGGCCGACTCCGACCTGCTGATCCACCTCGGCGACGCCGCCGCCCTCCCCGAGGACACCCCCGGCCGCGGCTACCTGCGGCTGCCGGACGGCGGCGTCACCGCCTTCCAGACCGCCCGGATCAGCGGCCGCATCCCGCGCACCGCCACCCTGCGCCCGACCGTGGTCGCGATCGACCCGCTCCAGCTCGGCGCCCCGCCCGCCCGTCGGCCGGTCCGCGAACTCGGCAACGGTCCCACCGACCTCGCCCTGCTCGCCAGCGCCCTCCAGCGCGCCGCCGCGCAGCGCTGATCCGACGGCGGCCCGCTCCCCGGCGTGGCCGCTGCCGGTTCCGGCAGCGGGCCTCCCCGACGGACAGCCCCGGCCGGACGACGGAGGGCCCCGGCGAACCGGGTGGTTCGTCGGGGCCCTCAGCGGCCGGTCAGCCGGTCGGCCCGGTCAGACGCACTTCAGGTCGCGGTTCACCACGGCCATCCCCGCGACCTTGCCGTCCGCCATGGTGAACTCGTACTGCCAGCCCTGCTGACCCTCCACCGGAAACACGTACTTCCCGCTCTTGGCCGGCTGGAGGCCCTTGGCGCCGTACGCCGCCTGCAGGGCCTCCAGGGTGGTGCCGGCGCCGATGCCCTCGGCCGTCTTCGCCTCGGCCGGGGCGACCAGCTCGCGCAGGCCCGCCGCGGCGAAGGAGACCCGGCCGGTGGCCAGGTACGCCTTCTCCTTGGTCTCCCGGGCGACCATCATGTCGACGATGGACTGCGTGGCGTCCGCCATCAGCTTGGCGGTGGCGGCCGAGTCCTTGGCCGCGGCGGCCGAACCGGCGGCGGCCGCCGCCGCGTCCTTCGCGGAGGCGTTCGGCGGCAGGGTGCCCCCGGGGGCGGGCGTCTTGCCGGCGGCCGCGTCCGCCTTGGCGTTGAGGTCCTTGTAGCGGGCCTCGGTGGCCGCCTCGGCGGTCATCCGGGCCTGGTCCGGCGCCGGGCCGCCCTTGTAGACGAAGTCCGTGCAGCCGTCGAGCAGCGAGACGGGCGCTGCCTCCAGTGCTCCGGTGGCCAGACCCGCGTCCTTCGCCATGCCCGGCTTCAGGCCGCGGTAGCCGGCCGCCGTGAAGGCCTCCGGCCCCTTGGGCGTGGGCGCCGCCGAGGACGCGCCCGGCTGGGCCGTCGCCGCGGTGTCGGCCTTGGCCGGGTCCTTCTTCTTGTCGTCGGACGAGCAGGCGGCCGCTCCGGCGACCAGCAGCGCCACCGAGATGCCCACGCCGACCGCGCGGACCGCGGCCCGGTTCTTCCCCATGTTCTTTACCCCCACTTGGTTGTTCGAGGATCACCGTAGCGAAGGGCCACCCGTGATCCACAATCGGTTTCCGGGAGTCGCTGGGGCGGCCGCGCGAGCGGTGGGGTCGGGGCGCACGGCGCGGGGCCCGGGGACGCGGACGGGTGTCCGGACACGCGGAAGGGCCCGCGTCCGGGGACGCGGGCCCTTCCGTGCGGCTGTCCGTCAGCGCATCGAGCCGGTGCGCAGCAGGGTGCGGATGACGCGCATCGCGACCGAGAGGCTGGACAGCTCGTAGTTGTCCGAACCCCTTATGTCGTCGAGGGTGCTCTTGGCCCGGTTGAGCAGCGTGGCGTTGAGCTCGGCCCAGGCCGTGTAGCGCTCCTCCGGGGTGGCGCCCTCGGGGCCGCAGGCCAGGATGTCGGCGGTCAGCGCCGCGTGGGCCGCGAAGAGGTCCTCGCGGATCGCGGCCCGGGCCATCGACGACCAGCGGTCGGTGCGGGGCAGCTCGATGATGCGGTCGAGCAGGTGCGAGATCTGCAGCCGGTCGCCCAGGTCGTAGTACAGCTCGGCGACGTCGGCGACGTCCTTGCCGGAGCGGTCCGCGACCTCGGTGATGTCCAGGGTCGGGAAGACCGAGGAGAGGCCGGCGATCCGGGTGGCCAGCTCCTCCGGCACCCCGGCCGCGGCGAGCTCGTCGTACACGGACTCGAACCAGGTGAGGTCCTCGCCGCGCAGCGGCTTGGGCAGCGAGCCCCAGACCTGGTTGACCCGGTCGTGGAAGAACTCGATGGTGCCGGCGATGTCGAGCGGCTGGCGGCGGTTGTTGAGCATCCACCGGGTGGCGCGCTCGACCAGGCGGCGCGAGTGCAGGCGCATCTTGGTCTGCACCCGGGCCGGGACCTGGTTGTCCAGGCCCTCGATCTCGCCCCAGATCGTCTCCAGGCCGAAGACGGCCCGCGCGGCGGTGTGCGTCCGGGCGATCTCCTCGTAGGTCGCGCCGGTCTCCTCCTTCAGGCGGAAGGCGAAGGTGCAGCCACCGCGGTTGATCGTGTCGTTGACGATCAGCGTGGTGATGATCTCGCGGCGCAGCGCGTGGCTGTCGATCGCGTCGGCGAACCGGGCCCGCAGGGCGCTGGGGAAGTACTCGTGCAGCGCGGCGCGGAAGTACGGGTCGTCGGGCAGGTCGGTGGCGAGCAGCTCGTCGGCCAGGATGATCTTGGTGTAGGCGAGCAGCACGGACATCTCGGGCTGGGACAGCCCGCGGCCGTTCTGCTGGCGGTCACGGATCTGGCGCTCGGTGGGCAGGAACTCCAGTGCCCGGTCCAGGCGGCCGGCCGCCTCGAAGCGGTTGATCATCCGGGAGTGGACGTTGACCATGCTGTGCGCCTGGGCCACGGCGTTGGCCAGCACCACGTTCTGCGCGTAGTTGTTGCGCAGCACCAGGTGGCCGACCTCGTCGGTCATCTCGGCCAGCAGGGCGTTGCGCTGCTTGACCGTCATGTCGCCCTCGGCGACGACCTGGTTGAGCAGGATCTTGATGTTGACCTCGTGGTCCGAGGTGTCCACACCGGCCGAGTTGTCGATCGCGTCGGTGTTGATCCAGCCGCCGGTGGCCGCGTACTCGATGCGGCCGAGCTGGGTGCAGCCGAGGTTGCCGCCCTCGCCGATGACCCGGGCCCGGACCTGCTCGCCGTTGACCCGGATGGCGTCGTTGGCCTTGTCGCCGACCTCGGCGTTGGTCTCGGCGGAGGACTTGACGTAGGTGCCGATGCCGCCGTTCCAGAACAGGTCGACCGGCGCCTGCAGGATCGCCTTCATCAGCTCGGCCGGGGTCAGCTTGCCCGCCTCGACGCCGAGCGCGGCGCGGACCTGCGGGCTCAGCTGGATCGCCTTGGCGGACCGCGGGAAGACCCCGCCGCCGGCCGAGATCAGCGACTTGTCGTAGTCGTCCCAGGAGCTGCGCGGGAGGTCGAACAGGCGGCGGCGCTCGGCGTACGAGGCGGCCGCGTCCGGGTTCGGGTCGAGGAAGATGTGGCGGTGGTCGAAGGCGGCGACCAGGCGGATGTGCTCGCTGAGCAGCATGCCGTTGCCGAAGACGTCGCCGGACATGTCGCCGATGCCGATGACGGTGAAGTCCTCGGTCTGGGTGTCGACGCCGAGCTCGCGGAAGTTGCGCTTGACCGACTCCCAGGCGCCGCGGGCGGTGATGCCCATGCCCTTGTGGTCGTAGCCGGCCGAGCCGCCGGAGGCGAACGCGTCGCCCAGCCAGAAGCCGTACGACTCGGCGACGCCGTTGGCGATGTCGGAGAAGGTCGCGGTGCCCTTGTCGGCCGCGACGACCAGGTAGGTGTCGTCCTCGTCGTGGCGGACCACGTCGGCCGGGTGCACGACCTCGCCGCCGACCAGGTTGTCGGTGATGTCGAGCAGCGCCGAGATGAACGTCTTGTACGAGGAGACGCCCTCGGCCAGCCAGGCGTCGCGGTCCACCGACGGGTCCGGCAGCTGCTTGGCGACGAAGCCGCCCTTGGCGCCGACCGGGACGATGACGGTGTTCTTGACCATCTGCGCCTTGACCAGGCCCAGGATCTCGGTGCGGAAGTCCTCGCGCCGGTCGGACCAGCGCAGACCGCCGCGAGCGACCTTGCCGAAGCGCAGGTGCACGCCCTCGACCTGCGGCGAGTAGACCCAGATCTCGAACGCCGGGCGCGGGGCCGGCAGGTCCGGGACGGCCTTCGGGTCGAACTTCATCGACACGTAGGTGTGCCAGTCGCCGTCGGCGGCGTGCTGGAAGAAGTTGGTTCGCAGGGTGGCCTTGATGAGGTTCAGGAAGGAGCGCAGGATGCGGTCCTCGTCCAGCGAGACGACCTCGTCGAGGGCGCCGGACAGCTCCTCCAGGATGCCCTCGGTCAGCTCCAGGGCGCCCGAACGGTGGCTCGGGCTCAGCCGGGCCTCGAACAGGTTGACCAGCAGGCGGGTGGTGTGGGTGTTGTTGCGGAGCGCGTCCTCCATGTAGTCCTGGGAGAACGTGGAGCCTGCCTGGCGCAGGTACTTGGCGTACGCGCGCAGCATCATCGCCTGCCGCCAGGTCAGCCCGGCGGTGAGGACCAGCTCGTTGAAGCCGTCGTTCTCGGCCTTGCCGGTCCAGGTGGCCGCGAAGGTCTCCTGGAAGCGCTCGCGGGCCTCGTCGCTGAGCCCGGTGGCCTCGCGCAGCTTCAGGCCGAAGTCGATGACCCACGCGGTGGTGCCGTCGGAGCGGCGCAGCGCGTACGGGTGCTCGTCGAGCACCTCGACGCCCAGGCGCTGGAGGACGGGCAGGACCTCGGTGAGCGAGATCGGGCCGCCGACGCGGTAGATCTTGAAGCGGCGCTCGTCGTCGCCGGCGCCGACCGGCTGGTACAGGTTCAGGCGGAAGTCGCCCGCGCCGTGCAGCGACTCGATCTGCTTGATGTCGGAGACGGCGGTGCGCGGCGGGAAGTCGGCGCGGTAGCCGTCGGGGAAGGCGTTGGCGTACTTGTGGCCGAGCTCGGCGGCCTTCTCCTCGCCGAGTTCGAGGTGGAGCTGGTCGTGGAAGCCGTCCATCCAGAACCGGGCGGCCTCGGCCAGGCGGTTCTCGATCCGCTCGATGTCGGAGTCCGAGAGCTGCGGCAGCTCGGTGCCCGGGGCGACCCGGACCACGAAGTGCAGACGGGTCAGCACCGACTCGGTGGCGTACACCGTGTAGTCGATGGTGGCGCCGTTCAGCTCCTCCTTGAGGATGTCGGTGAGCAGCAGCCGGATGCGCGTGGTGTAGCGGTCGCGCGGCAGGTAGATGAAGGCGGAGAAGTAGCGCCCGTACTCGTCCTGGCGCAGGAAGAGGCGCAGCTTGCGGCGCTCCTGCAGGTACAGCACGCTCGTGGCGATCGAGAGCAGCTCGGAGGCCGGGGTCTGGAAGATCTCGTCCCGGGGGAAGGTCTCCATGATCTGCAGCAGGTCGCGGCCGTCGTGGCTCTCGCTGGAGAAGCCGGATTCCTCCAGGACGGCCTGGACCTTGCGGCGCACGACCGGGATGCGGGTGACCGACTCGGTGTAGGCGGCGGAGGAGAACAGGCCGAGGAAGCGGCGCTCGCCGATCGGCTCGCCGGCGGCGTTGAACTTCTTCACGCCGACGTAGTCGAGGTAGGCCGGGCGGTGCACGGTGGCGCGGCTGTTGGCCTTGGTCAGGACGAGCAGCTTCTTCTCGTGGGCCTTGGCGCGGACCGGCGCGGAGAGCCGGCCGAAGGCCTCGCTGACCGAGTGGTGGCGGTCGTCGTGGCTGTGCGGGTCGGAGCGCAGGATGCCCAGGCCCGTCCCGGCGACGGCCTTGAGGACCTCTTCGCCCTCGTGCTCGACCAGGTCGTACTCGCGGTAGCCGAGGAAGGTGAAGTGGTCGTCGGCGAGCCAGCGCATCAGCTCCCAGGCCTCGCCGACCTCCTGCTCGGGCAGGCCGGCCGGGGGCTCCTCGGCCAGCTCGTCGGCCAGGCGCAGCGCGCTCTCGCGCATCTTGCCCCAGTCCTCGACGACCTCGCGGACGTCGCCGAGCACACGGCGCAGGTCGCCCTCGATGGTGCGCAGGTCGTCGCGGTCGGTCTCGCGGTCGATCTCGATGTGCATCCACGACTCGACGGTCGCGTCGGCCGGCCACTCGGTGCCGGCGGCCTGGCTGCGGGAGCAGGCGTCGACGTCCAGGATCTCCAGCAGCTTGCCGGTGATGTCACGGCGGACGACCAGCTGGGGGTGGATGACGATGTGGATCGCGCGGTCCTGGCGGGACAGCTCGTTGGTGACGGAGTCGACCAGGAACGGCATGTCGTCGGTGACCACCTCGACGACCGTGTGGCCGCAGGACCAGCCGTTCTCCTCGACCGAGGGGGTGTGGACCCGCACCTCGGCGGTGCCCTGCGGGCGCTTGAGGCCCAGGCGGTAGTGGGAGGCGGCCGCCCCGTAGACGTCGACCGGGTCGCGGTCGACCAGGTCCTCGGGCGCGGTGTGGAGGTAGTAGTGGTGCAGGTACGCGGTCAGAGCGCCGTTGCTCAGACCCTCTCCCGGCGCCGCTCCCCCTACCTGGCTGTTCTCAGCGGCTGCGGCTGCCTTCTTGAGCAGTTCGGCCTTGGCTGCGTCCAGCTTGGTCTGCATGACTTCTTGGCTCCTGTCGCGCGCCGTTGCGTGACTCGGTGGTGTGTGGATGTACACCGACGGGTCAGCCGCAATCCTGCCGCACCATCCGACTGAAAGGGGCTCATGGCGCGCATGAAACGTCCTCCCAGTGGGTAGGACGTCACGTTCGTCCTGCAAGCCACCCGACGACGCCAGCCAGCCTAACCGGATCAATCGAAGGTGCACAGGGACAGGGAGGCGCAAACCTGCAGGATGTCGGGTCCGTCCTGGACAGCATGTCCAAACCGGAGGCTGATGTTCACTCTCAGCCCATGTGGGGGTAGCCGTGGTGGGTCGGCGGCACGAAGGACTCCTTGATCGACCGTGCCGAGGTCCACCGCAGGAGGTTCTGGGCGGCCCCCGCCTTGTCGTTGGTGCCCGACGCCCGGCCCCCGCCGAAGGGCTGCTGGCCGACCACGGCGCCGGTGGGTTTGTCGTTGATGTAGAAGTTCCCGGCGGTGAAGCGCAGCTCCTCCACGGCCTGGGCGATGGCGTAACGATCCTGCGCGATCACCGAGCCGGTCAGGCCGTACGGGGCGGCGTCGTCGATCCGCCGGAACACGTCGTCCCAGCGGGAGTCCTCGTAGACGTGGACGGCGAGGATCGGGCCGAAGTACTCGGTCCGGAAGATCTCGCCGCGGTGGTCGGAGGAGACCAGCACGGTGGGCCGGACGAACCAGCCGATCGCGCCGTCGTACTGGCCGCCCGCCGCCAGCTCGACCGTCGGGTCGGCCTTGGCGCGGTCGATGGCGTCCCGGCTCTTCTCGAAGGCGCGCCGGTCGATCAGCGCGCCCATGAAGTTGGACAGGTCGGTCACGTCGCCCACGGCGAGCGCGTCCACCTCGGCCAGGAGGTCGTCCTTGATCTTCTGCCAGAGGCTGCGCGGCAGGTACGCGCGGGAGAGCGCGGAGCACTTCTGGCCCTGGTACTCGAAGGCGCCGCGGATCAGCGCGGTCCTGAGGATGTCCGGGTCGGCCGAACGGTGCGCGAGCAGGAAGTCCTTGCCGCCGGTCTCGCCGACGATCCGCGGGTACGTGCGGTAGCCGCCGATGTTGGCGCCGACGGTCTGCCACAGGTGCCGGAAGGTGGCGGTGGAGCCGGTGAAGTGCAGCCCGGCGAGCGCCTGGTCGGCCAGCGCGACCGGGGAGACCTGCAGGCCGTCGCCGGTTACCAGGTTGATCACCCCGGGCGGCAGGCCGGCCGCCTCCAGCAGCCGCATCAGGTGGTACGCGGCCAGGGTCTGGGTCGGCGCGGGCTTCCAGACCACGGTGTTGCCCATCAGCGCGGGGGCGGTGGGCAGGTTGCCCGCGATCGCGGTGAAGTTGAACGGCGTGATCGCGTAGACGAAGCCCTCCAGCGGGCGGTGGTCCGTGCGGTTCCAGACGCCGGGCGAGGAGATCGGCTGGTCGGCCAGGATCTGCCGGGCGAAGTGGACGTTGAAGCGCCAGAAGTCGATCAGCTCGCAGGCGGAGTCGATCTCGGCCTGCTGAACGGTCTTGGACTGGCCGAGCATGGTGGCCGCGTTCAGCGTCTCCCGCCAGGGACCGGAGAGCAGGTCGGCGGCGCGCAGGAACACCGCGGCACGGTCGTCGAAGGAGAGCGAGCGCCACTGCCGCCCGGCGGCCAGCGCCGCGTCCACCGCCGCCCGGGCGTCCTCCCGGGTGGCGTTGCCGAGCACGCCCAGCTTGGCCGCGTGGTGGTGCGGCTGGACCACCTCGATCCGCTCGCCGCCGCCGAACCGCTGCTCGCCGCCGATGGTCATCGGCAGCGGGACCTGTTCGGCCGCCAGCTCGTCCAGCCGCCGGACCAGCCGGTCCCGCTCCGGGCTGCCGGGCGCGTACGCGTGCACCGGCTCGTTGACCGGGGTCGGCACCTCGGTGACTGCGTCGATGGGCATGGCGGCTCCGTCCTGCTGGCTGATCGGCTGTCGGTCCAGCCTGACCAGCGACGGCCCTATCCGCCCGTTCAGACACGCGGACGGCGGACGTGGCGCCCGCCACTGCGGCCCCGGCCGGGCGCGCTCAGCCGGTGATCCGGCCCGCCAGCTCGACCGCCTCGGCGAGGGTGTCCACCACCGGGACGCCGACCGGCTCCAGCTTCTCCCTGGTGTGCGAGCCGCCGGTGTACAGCACGGCGTGCGCGCCCACGCTCAGCGCCGCCAGGGCGTCGTCCGCGGCGTCGCCGATCAGCACCGTACGGGCCGGGTCCACCTGCTCGCCGAGCGCCGCCAGGTGCCGGACCAGGTGCTCCGCCTTCTGCCCGCCGGCCGGGCCGCTGCGGCCGTCGACCCGCAGGAAGTGGCCGGTCAGGCTGAAGGTGTCGACCAGCGGCACCAGCTGCTCGTGCACGTACAGCGACAGCAGCGACTGGCTGTGCCCGGCCGCCTCCCAGCCGGCCACCAGGTCGCGGGCGCCCTCCGTCAGCCCGCAGGACGGGCTCAGCTCGCGGTAGCGGTCGTGGAAGGCGTCGTCCAGCTTCAGCCACTCCTCCGTGGAGGGGTCCCGGCCGAGCAGGCGCCGGTAGAAGCGCGGGATCGGGATCTCGTACTGCTCGCGGTACTCCTGCAGGCTCATCGGCCCGACGCCGATGGTGGCGAAAGCGGCATTGCTCGCCCCGAGCACTGCTTCCATGTCGTGGAAGAGAGTGCCGTTCCAGTCCCAAACGATGTGAGTGCGCACGGGGAACAACGGTAACGCCGGGCACCGGCACGCCGGTAGGGCGGAGCTCACGCACCCGCCCCGGGGCACCCCTCCGTCGGGCACCCGTCGCGTACTCGCCGTGCACCCGTCGTGCACCCGCCTCAGGCGAGCAGCGCGGGGATCTCCTGGGTGGCGAACCAGAGCAGGTCGTGGTCCTCGGCGCCGTCCACGGTGAACTGGGCGTCCTGGTCGCCCGCATCGGCCGCGGCGACCGCCGCCACCGCCGCGGCGACGTCCGTGACCACCTCGTCGTCGGACACGTCCGCGTGCACCGCCGCCGCCTTGGCCAGCCGCACCGGACCGGCCAGCACCACCCGGCCCAGCGAGGCCTGGTCCTGGTACTCGTCACCCGGGAACGGCCCCACCGAGCCGTCGGCGACGTCCAGCGCCACCACGACCCGGCGGCGCGGGGCGTCCGGGTCGGCGGCCAGCAGCCGCAGCGAGGCCTGGGCGGCGCGGTTCAGCGCCGCGTACTCCAGCTCCTCGATGTCGTCGCTGACGTACCACTCGCGCAGCGCGGGCGTCACGGCGTACGCCGCGGACTGCTCCAGGGCGCCGCCCTCGTGCGCCGCCGCCAGGCCGGTCAGGGTGGTGGGCACGTACACGCGCATCGGTGGCACTCTCCGGTTCGGTCCAGCGGGCTTCGTCCAGCGGAACGGATTCTCCAGCGCCCCAAGAATAAGCTCCGCCGGGCTCCCGTGATCACCTCCGGTTCCGGGTCCGGCCGATCACCGCACGGCCCGCAACGCCTCCCGGCTGGTGCGCAGGGCGCACTCCAGGACCGCGCCGCGGCGGGCCGGGTCCATCATGTTCGGGCCCATCACCGCGAGGTCTGCCAGGGTCGGCGCGAGCAGCTGCACCCGGACGCCCTCGGCCCGCAGCAGCGCGGCCTCGCGCAGCAGCTGCCGGGTGACGGCGCGGCGGTAGCGGCTGACCAGCTGCGCCAGCACTCCGCGCGGACGGTCCCGGGCGCGCCACTCGCGCAGCGCGGCCAGGGTGTCGCGCCCGCGTGCGGCCGGCCCCGCCCCGTCGGCGCGCACGGCCCGCTCCACCCGCTCGGGCCGGGGATCCAGCCGCAGGGCCATCGGGGCCAGCACGTACACCTCGTCCAGCCCCCGGCCGAGCAGCAGGTCGGCGTTGGTGGCCGACCAGCAGCCGCCGTCCACGTAGGCCGAGCCGTCCAGGCGTACCGGAGCGAACCACCCGGGAATCGCGCAGGAGGCCATCACGGCGTCGGCGACCGCGACCGCCGGGGCGTCCGGGTCGCCGAAGACCACCCGGCGGCCGTTGCGGTAGTCCACGGCGGCGACCCGCAGGGGCGAGCCGACGGCGTCACCGGCGCCCACGGCCCGGGGGTCCACGTCCGCGGCGCACGTGTCCGGAGCGGCCGCGCCCGGCCAGCCGCCCGGTCCGAGCAGGCCGCGCACCAGCTCGCCGACCGGCGCCAGCGAGCCGCGGCCGTGCGGCGCCATCGCCGAGACCATGGTCAGCAGGGGGTACTCGCGCGGGTGCCGGACGGCGTCGCGCAGCAGGTCGGGCGAGCCGATGCCGGCCCGGGGGCGGGGCGGTGTCGCACCGCCGACCGCCGTTTCGTAGTCGAAGGCGATCCCGGCCAGCGGGCCGTCCTCGATCGGCAGGCCGCGCTGGTGGTCGCGCAGCTGCTCGGGACGGACACCGCCGGACAGCATCGCCGCGAGGATCGCGCCCGCCGAGGTGCCGAGCAGGACGTCGGCGTCGCCCGGCTGCCGACCGGCGGCCTCCTCGACGGCGCACAGCGCGCCGACCGTCCAGGCCGCTCCGAGCATCCCGCCGCCGCCCAGGACCAGGCCGCGACGGGGTGCGCCCCCGGCGCGCGCGGCGGTGTCCGCGCCCGCCGGGGTCGGCACCACTACTGCCCGTGTCGTCATTCCGGCCGCCCGTCGTCGCGGGGAGGCGGCTGCCCCGCTCCCCTCGGTTCCCGGTCAGGCTCCGATGGTGCGCGCCGGGCAGGGACGGCGCAATGCGACAGCCCGGCGCCGCCACCCGGTCCGCCCAGCCGGAGCGTCCCCTTTTGGGCCGTACGGCTCGCCGCCGCACGTCAACCGAGCGCCACGGGGCCACCGCGCCGACCCGTCGCCGCACTGGCCGGTTCACCCGGATAGGTGAACTCGCAGACCGGCTCCGGCCGCCCGGGAAAGGCGTTGCGGCCCCGCGCGGCACGCCGCCAGCCTGAGACCCGTCCGTACTCGCACCACCCAGTCGAGGAGCCCCCGTGACCGCCCGTCCCCACGCCCGCCCCGAGGCCCGTCCCGACGCCCGCCGCGCCGCCCACCCGCACCACCGCCCGCGCACCGCCGACGGCGGCGCCTGCGACCCGGCCGGGCGCCGTCCCCGGCACCCGCGCGCCGCCTGCACCGGCACTCCCGGGCACGACCCCCGGGCGCTGGCCTCCCGGTTCGCCCACCAGCTGGTCGAGGTGCTGACCGGCGTCCGGCCCTCCGGCCAGCTGATGCGGCACACCAGCCTGGACGGCTACGGGCAGCTCGCCTCGCTGGTCCGGACGGGCGCGCTGCGCCGCGGCGGGGCCGCCGACCGGCCGAGGCTCGGCCCGGTGCACGACCGCTCGCCCTCGCCCGACGCCGTCGAGGCCTGCGTCCGGGTCGACCTCGGCCGGCGGCACCACATGGTGGCCTTCCGGCTGGAGCAGCGCGGCCCGGCCGGGCAGTGGCAGTGCACCGCCGTGGAGGCCCGGTGACCGCGCACGGCCCGGGAACGGCGCAGGGCGCCGCCCCCGTCCGGGAGCGGCGCCCTGCGTGGCGTCCTGCGGCCTGCTCAGGCCTTGCGGCGACGGCCCTTGGCCGACTTGGCGGCCTTGCGGCGCTCGGCGCGGGTCATCCCGTCGCCCTCGTCCTCCGGCGCGAGGTCCTCGAAGTCGCCCTCGACCACGCCGCCGCCGATCTCGTCCGAGGGGGCGGTGTAGTGCAGCCGCTGCGGCTTCGGGGCCTCCAGGCCCTTGGCCTTGATCTCCGGGCGGGCGGCGTCCTTCTCCAGCTTGTCGAGCACCACCTGGGCGTCCTCGACCGGGACCTCCTCGACCTGCTGCTCGACCTGGACCTCCAGGTTGAACAGGTAGCCGACGGACTCCTCCTTGATGCCCTCCATCATCGCGGTGAACATGTCGAAGCCCTCGCGCTGGTACTCGACCAGCGGGTCGCGCTGCGCCATGGCCCGCAGGCCGATGCCCTCCTGGAGGTAGTCCATCTCGTAGAGGTGCTCGCGCCAGCGGCGGTCCAGCACCGACAGCACGACCCGGCGCTCCAGCTCGCGCATGATCTCCGCGCCGAGCTGGTCCTCGCGGGCGCCGTACTGCCCCTGGATGTCCTCCTGGACGACCTTGACCAGGAACTCCGGGGTCAGGCCGGCCGTGCCGCCGGCCTCCTCCTCCAGGTCCGCCAGGTCCAGGGTGACCGGGTAGAGCTGCTTGAGCGCGGACCAGAGCTTGTCCAGGTCCCAGTCGTCCTCGAAGCCCTCGCCGGTGGCCGCCTTGACGTAGGCCTCGACGGTGTCGTCCATGAAGTGGCCGACCTGCTCCTGCAGGTCCTCGCCCTCCAGCACGCGGCGGCGCTCGCCGTAGATGACCTCGCGCTGGCGGTTGAGCACCTCGTCGTACTTGAGGACGTTCTTGCGGATCTCGAAGTTCTGCTGCTCGACCTGGGTCTGCGCGGACGCGATCGCGCGGGTGACCATCTTGGACTCGATCGGCACGTCCTCGGGCACGTTGGCCATCGAGAGCACGCGCTCGACCATGCCGGCCTTGAACAGGCGCATCAGGTCGTCGCCCAGCGACAGGTAGAAGCGGGACTCGCCCGGGTCGCCCTGACGGCCGGAGCGGCCGCGCAGCTGGTTGTCGATCCGGCGGGACTCGTGCCGCTCGGTGCCGAGGACGTAGAGGCCGCCGGCCTCCTTGACCTCGTCCTGCTCGGCCTTGACCGAGGCCTTGGCCTTCTCCAGCGCGGCCGGGAAGGCTGCCTCGTACTCGTCCGGGGTGTCCGTCGGGGTGAGCCCGCGCTGCGCCAGCTCGGCGGCGGCCAGGTGGTCGGCGTTGCCGCCCAGCATGATGTCGGTGCCGCGGCCGGCCATGTTGGTGGCGACGGTGACGGCGCCCTTGCGGCCGGCCTGCGCGACGATCTGCGCCTCGCGCTCGTGGTGCTTGGCGTTCAGCACCTCGTGCGGGATGCCGCGCTTGCGCAGCTCCTGCGACAGGTACTCGGACTTCTCGACCGACACGGTGCCGACCAGCACCGGCTGGCCCTTCTCGTGCTTCTCGGCGATGTCCTCGACCACGGCGGCGAACTTGGCCGGCTCCGACTTGTAGATCAGGTCGGGCTGGTCGATGCGCAGCGGCGTCTTGTTGGTCGGGATCGGCACCACGCCGAGCTTGTAGATCTGGTGGAACTCGGCGGCCTCGGTGGTGCCGGTACCGGTCATGCCCGCGAGCTTGTCGTACAGGCGGAAGAAGTTCTGCAGGGTGATGGTGGCCAGGGTCTGGTTCTCGTTCTGGACCTCCACCCCCTCCTTGGCCTCGATCGCTTGGTGCATGCCCTCGTTGTAGCGGCGGCCCGCCAGGATGCGGCCGGTGTGCTCGTCGACGATCATGACTTCGCCGTTCATGACGACGTAGTCCTTGTCCGCCTTGTAGAGCTCCTTCGCCTTGATGGCGTTGTTCAGGAAGCCGACCAGCGGGGTGTTCACCGACTCGTAGAGGTTGTCGATGCCGAGGTAGTCCTCGACCCGGCTGACGCCCTCCTCCAGGATGCCGACGGTGCGCTTCTTCTCGTCGACCTCGTAGTCGCGGTCGATCTTCAGGCGCAGCACCAGCTTGGCGAAGTCGGCGTACCACTTGGTCGCCTGGTCGGCCGGGCCGGAGATGATCAGCGGGGTGCGGGCCTCGTCGATGAGGATCGAGTCGACCTCGTCGACGACCGCGAAGTTGTGGCCGCGCTGGACGAGTTCGTCCTTCGACCAGGCCATGTTGTCGCGCAGGTAGTCGAAGCCGAACTCGTTGTTCGTGCCGTACGTGATGTCCATGCCGTACTGGCGCTTGCGCTCGGCGGGCGTCATGTTGCCCAGGATCACGCCGACTTCGAGGCCGAGGAAGCGGTGCACCCGGCCCATCCACTCCGAGTCGCGCTCGGCGAGGTAGTCGTTGACGGTGATCAGGTGGACGCCCTTGCCGGTCAGCGCGTTCAGGTACGCGGGCAGGGTGCCGACGAGGGTCTTGCCCTCACCGGTGCGCATCTCGGCGACGTACCCGAAGTGCAGGGCCGCGCCACCCATGAGCTGGACGTCGTAGTGCCGCTGTCCGAGCACGCGCTTGGCGGCCTCGCGGACGGTGGCGAACGCCTCGGGGAGGATGTCGTCCAGGCTCTCGCCGTCGGCGAGGCGCTGCTTGTACTCGTCGGTCAGCGCGCGCAGCTCGGCGTCGGTGAGGTTGACGAAGTCCTCTTCGATGGAGTTGACCTGGGCAGCAATCCGCTGCAGCTTGCGAAGGATCTTGCCTTCGCCTGCGCGCAGGATCTTGTCGAAGACGGACACTTGAGCGGGCTCCTTGCCTGTATTGGCACTGGACGACTGCACGGCGGGTCCACCCCACCGCACGGGCCATCGTATGCGAGGAGTCCAATGCCCCGGGAGGTGCGTCAGCACGGTATTCCCGTGTCACCCGCGCGAGCACATGGCCCGATAGCACCGTCCACCGGGACAAATCGGTCGACGGGCCGAGGAGTTGGCCCCTAAAACGGATGCCTGCTATTCCGTTCCGGAGAAATAATCCGTTCATGGAAGAGCCCCGAAGCGAACCGGCCACCCTCACCACCGAGCGCCTCGTGCTGCGCGCCCCGGGGGAATCGGACATCGACGCCGTCTTCGCCGCCTGCCAGGACGCGGAGATCCAGCGCTGGACGGTCGTCCCCTCCCCGTACCGGCGCGAGGACGCGGAGTTCTTCGTGCGCGATCTCGCCGTCGACGGCTGGCGCACCGGCGCGAACCGGATCTGGTGCGTCTTCGAGCGCGGGTCCGGCGCCCTGGTCGGCTCGCAGGGCCTCGTCCTGCGCGAGAACGACCCGGGCTGCGCCGAGATCGGCTGGTGGGCCACGAAGGAGTTCCGCGGCCGCGGCTACACGGTCGAGGCCGCCCGCGCGGTCTCCCGCTTCGGCCTGCGCGAGCTCGGCCTGCGCCGCCTGGAGTGGATGGCCTACGTCGGCAACGACGGCTCCCGCGCGGTCGCCGAGCGGGTCGGCTACCGCTTCGAGGGCACGATGCGCTCGTACGCCGAGCAGCGCGGCGTCTTCCACGACGCCTGGGTCGCCTCGCTGCTGGCCTCCGACCTGGACTGAGGCGGTCCCGGGGCCGCCCCCGGCGCCCGGGACGGCTGTCAGTAGCCGGGGCTACGCTCGCCGGCATGACCGCCGCAGCCCCGCACAGCGCCCCCGTCACCGTCCTGAGCGCCGACGACGCCCGCCGGATCGCCCTGCGGGCCCAGGGCCTGCTCGGCGCGCCCGACCGCCGGGCCGGGGTGCGCGGGGTGCTGCGGCACCTGGGCGCCGTCCAGCTGGACACCATCTCGGTGCTCGCCCGCTCGCACGAGCTGGTGCCGTACGCCCGCCTCGGCGCGGTCGGCCGCCCGGCCGTCGAGGCGGCGTACTGGGGCGGCGGCACGAGCTTCGAGTACTGGTCGCACGCGGCCTGCGTCCTGCCGGTCGAGGAATGGCCGCTGTTCGCCTTCCGGCGCCGCCGCTACCGCGACCGCGGCCACCTCTGGGGTCACCAGGTCACGCCCGAGGCCTACCGGCTGGTACTCGACCGGCTGCGCGCCGAGGGGCCGCTGACCTCCACCGAGCTGGGCGGCGCCAAGAAGACCGCCGAGTGGTGGGACTGGTCCGACACCAAGATCGCGGTCGAGCGGGCGCTGGCCTTCGGCGACGTGGTCTGCACCGAGCGACGGAGCTGGAAGCGGGTCTACGCGCTGGCCGAACAGGCCATCCCGGACGCACTGTTCGGGCAGGAGCGGTCGGACGGGGAGTGCGTGCGCACCCTGGTCGCCCAGGCCGGCGCCGCGCTCGGCGTGGCCACCCGGGCCGATCTGCTGGACTACCACCGGCTGCGCGCCGAGGAGTTGGACCCGGTGCTCGCCGACTGCGGGCTCGTCGCGGTCGAGGTGGCCGGGTGGGGCCCGGACGGCACCCCGGCCCCGGCCTGGGCCGACCCGGCCGCCCTGGCCACCACCCCGCGCGGACGCCACCGCACCACGCTGCTCTCACCGTTCGACTCGCTGATCTGGGACCGCGCCCGCACCGAGCGGATCTTCGGAATGTCGCACCGGCTGGAGGCCTACACCCCCAAGCACAAGCGGGTGCACGGCTACTTCGCGATGCCGCTGCTGGCCGGCGGCCGCCTGGTCGGCCGGGTCGACCCGGCCCGCGAGGGCCGCACCCTGATCGCCCGACAGGTCTCGCTGACCGACGACCGGGGCCGCGGCACCCGGCACCTCGAACCGCTGGCGACGGCCCTGCGCGAGGCGGCGGCCTGGGTCGGCTGCGACACCGTACGGGTCGAGGCGCTGCACGACGAGCGGCTGCGCCCGGCCCTGGAGAAGCTGCTCGCGGACGGGTGAGCCCGGCCACGCGGGAGCGGCCGGCCGGGCGGGTGAGCCCGGCCGGCCCGGCTCACCCTATTTCGAGGATCTTCTCCCGCATCGCGTACACCACGGCCTCCATCCTGGAGTGCAGTTGGAGCTTCTCCAGGATGTTGCGCACGTGGTTCTTCACGGTGTTCTCGCTGATGAACAGCTCCTTGGCGATCTCCCGGTTGTTCATCCCGGTCGCCACCAGCTTGAGCACCTCCAACTCCCGGTCGGTGAGCCGGGGTGCGGGCACCAGGTCCCGGTCGTCGGAGCGGCGCTGGATCATCGACTTGAACTCGGTGAGCAGCTTGGAGGCCATCGAGGGGCTGATCTGCGACTGCCCGTCGGCGACCGCGCGGATCGCGGTGGCGACCTCGTCGGTGGAGATCTCCTTCAGCAGGTAGCCGGTGGCGCCCGCCTTGATCGCCTCGTAGAGGTCAGCCTCCTCGTCGCTTATCGTCAACATGATGATCTTGGTGCTGGGCGCCACGTCCTTGATCGCCGTGCAGGCCTCGATCCCGCTGCGGCGCGGCATCCGGACGTCCATCAGGATGATGTCGGGCAGCAGGTCGGCGGCCTTCAGCACGGCCTCGGCGCCGTCCCCCGCCTCGCCGACGACCTTGATGTCCGGCTCCTCCGCCAGGACGATCTCCAGCCCCCGCCGGAACAGCGCGTGGTCGTCCACCACCAGCACACGGATCGGCTCACCCCGGTGCGGCGCGTACGCGGGCTCCTCCTCCGGCCCCAACGGCAGCCCGGGCCCAGCCGCGGGCCCCAGCCCGAAGTGATCCCCCATCCGCTCCTCCCCCTTCGCGGGTCGTCGTGCGCCAATCATTCCACGCCCGGGCCCCGCCACGGTCACCCTCCGGTGCCAATTCCCTCGCATCGGGTGACCCCTGCCCCGGGACCCGACCGCGGTCGAACCATCCGCCCCCCGAACGCCGGTGACCCCGGTGGCCGCGGCCACCGGGGTCACCCCTCCATCGCTGCTCGGACGGTCAGTCCTCGTCGCCCCCGCCGATCGCGCCGCCCGCGCCACTGCCCGGCCCGGCCTGCAGGTCCGTCTGCAGGTGGATGACACCGTAGTTGTAGCCGTGCCGGCGGTAGACGACGCTGGGCAGGCCGCTGTCCTTCTCCACGAAGAGGTAGAAGTCGTGGCCGACCAGCTCCATCTCGTAGAGCGCCTGGTCCAGCGCCATGGGGGCGGCCGGGTGCGTCTTCTCCCGGACCACCAGCGGGCCTTCGCCCTCCACCTCCAGGGATCCCATCATGGTCTTGCGGACGGCGCCGTTCGTGCCGCCCTCCAGCGACGGCTCCGGCAGCGCGGCCAGGGCCGCGGTCGCCTCGGCGACGCTGATGGGGGTGCGGCCGTTCGCGCCGCCCTTGTGCACCCGGCGCCGGTCCGCGGACTTGCGCAGCTGCGCGTCGAGCTTCGCCGAAGCCAGGTCGAGCGCCGCGTACGGGTCACCGGCGGCGGCTTCGGCCCGGATCACCGGCCCACGGGTACGGAGGGTGATCTCCACCCGCTCCGACCGGTCGGCCTGCCGCGGGTTGTGCTCCTTGGACACCTCGACGTCGAGGCTGATCACCTTGCCGTCGAACTTCTGGACCTTCTCCAGCTTCTCGGCCACGTGCTCGCGGAACCTCTTGGGCACCTCGGTCTTGCGGCCCTTGACGACGATGTCCACGCAGAACTCCGATCCCTCGTGCTGACGCCGATCCGGGTGCTACCGGATCGGGCTGAGACCCAGCTGGACCAGCCCATCCACTGCCGGCCCCCCGCCCCCGCCAGCGGCGGGAAACGACTGGCCCTCACCTCACTTCCTCCCCACCAGGGACGGTTGAAACCCCCCTGGTGCCTTATCGAACACCTCACGCGGGGTTTTCGCCTCCCCGGGCGGGAAGGGGGGTATGACCCGATACTGCGATCGGGCGGTCAAGCTGTTGCACCCTGTCTACCCTCCCCAGGGTGAAGTATGGGTAAATACCTGGACAACGACCCCCATACGGCGCATCCTTTGCTCACTCCCCGTGCCTGTCGCCGCCAGGAGCAGCCGTGCCGCCGCATCCCCCCACCATCCGTCCACCGTCCGCACACGGACCGTTCGGCCACGCACTGGCCGGGCTGCTGGACGTCCTGCTCCCCGCGAACTGCGCCGGCTGCGGCAGCGAACGCACCCAGCTCTGCCCGGCCTGCCGCCGGGTCCTCGCCACCGCGCGGCCCGGCCCGACCCTGCTGCCCTGGGCGCACGCCGCCGCGCCGTACGCCGACCCGGTCCGGCAGTTGCTGCTCGCGCACAAGGAGCGGGGCGCCCTGCGGCTGGCCGGTCCGCTCGGCGAGGCCCTCGGCCGGGCGGTGCGCTCCGCGCTGGGGCCGCGGGCCGGTGCCGCCCCGCTGCTCCTGGTGCCGATGCCCTCGACCCGCGCGGCCGTCCGCGCCCGCGGGCACGACCCGACGCTGCGGCTGGCCGGGGCCGCCGCCCGCTCGCTGCGCCGGGCCGGCCTGGACGCCCGGGCCGCGTCGATGCTGCGTCACGCCCGACCGGTCGCCGACCAGACCGGGCTGAACGCGGCGGAGCGCCGCCGCAACCTGCACGGAGCGCTCACCGTGCTGCCGCGCGCGCGGGCGGGACTGGCGGGGCGTCACCCCGTCCTGGTGGACGACCTGGTGACCACCGGGGCCAGCCTCGCCGAGGCCGCCCGGGCGCTGGCCGACGCCGGCCTGCCGGCCCGGGCAGCCGCCACGGTCGCCGCGACCGAGGTGCACCCGGCGGGGTGACGGGGGGCCGAGCGGCGGCCGCGGGGGCGTCAGCCCGTACGGACGGCGCGCCGGACCGGCCCGGACGGCGTGTCGGCCCGCGCGGACGCGGCGTCAGCCCGCGTCCGGACCCGCCGTCAGCCCGCGTAGAAGAAGGACCGCGGCTTGTCGATCAGCGGGGCCTCCCGCCACTGGTTGTTGACGAGGCGGTAGGCCTTGAGCTCGCTCGGCTTGCCGTCCGGCTGCTTGACCTCCGCCATCGCGAGCACCGGCGGCGCCTGGGTCAGGCGGTCGCCCCGGGACTCCGAGGCCGCGACGGTCATCATGCTCTCGGCGCTCTGCAGCTGGGTGTCCGTGCTCTGCGACCCGTCGGTGCTGATGAAGTAGAGCTGCTGGGTCCGGTCGGCCTCCTTGCCCAGCACCAGCAGCTGGTCGGTCTCCGCCCAGGACACCGAGGCGACGTCGGTGAGCGTGGGGGCCGCCCGGCGCAGCCCGGTGATCTTCACCGTCGGTGCCTGCGGGGTGCCGCCGTGCACCACCAGGCCGAACATCAGCGAGCGGATGGCCACGCCCGGGGTCTTGACCACCAGGGCCACCCGGACGCCGTCCGAGGAGATCTTCAGCGACTGCACGGTCTGCCCGGTCAGGCCCTCGACCGGAACGGTGTACGACTTGTTGCCGCGCACCATGACCACCCGCTGCCCCTGCTGGTTGCGGTCCACCACCCACAGGTCGCTGCGGCCGTCCCAGCTGGGCGAGGCGAAGCCGTCCTCCTTGTCGCCGGACTTCGCCTGCGAGGTGAGCACCGGATCGCCCAGGCCCACCGCGGCGTCCGTCAGCGGCACCGAGTAGACCTGGTGGCCGTCCTCGCTGATCGCGGCGGCCTGGGAGCCGCTCCGGCTGACCGCGATGGCGCCCAGCCCCGGCTTGGTGTTCGACTGCGGTCGGCCGAGGATCCCGTGGACCGGGTCCCCGGGGCGGCCCTCGTCGGTCGCCACCAGGGCGCCGTCGGCACGCTGGTAGTACTGCGTCGTGGGCGTCGGCCCGGCCAGGGCGCCCGGGCCGGTGGCCGGCACGTCGGTGCGGCTGGCGGTGCAGGAGCCGCGCTGTCCCTTCAGTTCCAGCCGCTCGACCTGGCCCTTGCCCTGGTCGGCGAGGGTGTAGAAGAGCTGGGTCGCCATCCGCCGGCACGCCATCGGCTCGCTGACGTCCGCCTCGCCGAGCTGCACGTGGGCGACCCGGCTGTCGTCGATGGTCACCCGGTCGACCCTGGCGCCGTTCGGGAAGGCCGTCCGGACCACCGGCGAGAGCCAGGTCGAGGGCCCGTCGGCCAGCGCCTGGGCGGCCGTGGTCAGCGGGTCTATTCGGCGCCGCAGGTAGATCGGGTCGGCGACCAGCACCTCCTGGCCGGCGTTGCCGGAGGCCACCGCGGACGGGTCCGGCGCGGTGTAGAAGAACCGCTCGACCTGCCGGAAGCTGTTCCGGAAGTTGGTCTCATTCATGATCACGCCGGGCGGCAGCTTGTCGATCCGCCACTCGCCGTCCTTCTCCCGGACGAAGGTGAAGTCGGACGAGACGTTGTTGTTCTGCCCGGCCACCTGCAGGTACGAGCGCTTCTCGTCGACGCTGGCGACCAGCTGCCCGCTCACCGTCACCGTGGCCTGGGCGTCGGTGTCGACGACGTCCTGGCCACCGGGGATGGTCGTGGACGAGAGCACCCGGATCCCGGCCTCCGGCTTCCAGGCCGCGGCGGCGCTCTCGGTGAGGTACTTGCGCGCGGTCTCGTACCCCTCGTCGGCGGTCACCGCGTCCAGGAACCCGGTCAGCAGCTCGCGCGGCTTGGCGCCCTTGCCCGGCGCCACCGGGTAGACCCTGGCCTGCAGGTTCTTGTCCGCCGAGCCCTGGGACAGCTCCACCTTGGTGATGCCGCCGGAGTCGGGCATGGCCGCGCAGCCGCTCGCCGTCAGGGCGAGCAGCGCGCCGGCCACCGCGAGGAGCCGCGGCTCAGTCCTGTTGCTCGTCCCTCGCACGCTGCGACCCCTCCACGTCCGTCCCACCCGTCATGTCCGGCTCCGCCGTCCGCTGTGCCACCGACGGCCGTCCGGGCGTCGGGTCCACCATGACCTGGGCGCCGGTCGCCCCGTAACCCGCCCCCGCCGTCCGCACGTCCGAGGGGTCCGAGCGCGGGCCCTCGGGCATCCGGCTCCGACCGAGGCCGGGGCCGATGTTCAGCACCCCGCCGAGCCCGCTGCCGAAGCCGGCTCCGCCGCCGTCCGGCGCCTCCGTGGGCTCCTCGGCGACGGCCATCGCCGTCGAGCCGACCGGGCTGATCGCCCGACGGTACGGCATGCCGTACGTGCCCAGTCCCCGGTTGTTGCGGGAATCCTCCGGTTCGAGGCGGAACGGCGCCCGGGAGATCTCGCCGCCGCGGGTGCGCGGCAGGGTGAGCCGGAAGTGCGACCCGCCGCCGGGCTCGCCCCAGGCCTGGAGCCAGCCGCCGTGCAGGTGGGCGTCCTCGACCGCGATGGACAGGCCGAGGCCGGTGCCGCCGGTGGTCCGCACCCGGGACGGGTCGGCCCGCCAGAAGCGGTGGAACACCCGGGACGCCTCGCCCGGCTTGAGGCCGATGCCGTAGTCGCGCACGCCGACCGCGACCGCGCCGTCCGCCGAGCCCAGCCGGACCACCACGTCGCGGCCCTCGCCGTGCTCCAGCGCGTTGACCACCAGGTTGCGCAGGATGCGCTCGATCCGGCGGGAGTCCACCTCGGCCAGCACCGGCTCGCCGTCGCCGCGGATCACCACCGCGCTGCCCTTGGCCTCGGCCAGCGGCTCGGCGGCCTCCACCACCCGGCCGACGATCTCCCGCAGGTCGACCGGCTCGGCGTCCAGGATGGCGGCGCCGGCGTCGAAGCGGCTGATCTCCAGCAGGTCGGCGAGCAGCGACTCGAAGCGGTCCAGCTGGCCCTGCAGCAGCTCCGCGGAGCGGGCCGCCATCGGGTCCAGGTCCTCGCGGCTGTCGTAGATGAGGTCCGCGGCCATCCGCACCGTGGTCAGCGGGGTGCGCAGCTCGTGCGAGACGTCCGAGACGAACCGCCGCTGCACCCGGGACAGCTCCTCCAGCTGGCGGATCTGTGCCTGCAGCGCGTTGGCCATCCGGTTGAACGACTCCCCGAGGCGGGCGATGTCGTCCGTCCCGGTCACCTTCATCCGCTCTTCCAGGTGCCCGTCGGCGAGCCGCTCGGAGATCCCGGCGGCCATCCGGACCGGGGTGACCACCTGGCGCACCACGACCCAGGCGATGCCGCCCATGAGGATCACCACGAACACGCCGGCGGTCGCCAGGGTGCCGGTGACCAGGTTGAGGGTGTCGGTCTCCTGGCCGAAGGAGAACACGTAGAACATCTGGTAGCTGTTCCCGGCCGGACCGACGAACTGCATGCCGAGGGCCAGCCCGGGCTCGGACTTCACGCTGCTCTCGGGCGCGCGGTGGATCCGGGTCGGCTGGTCGAACATCTGGCCGGGCTCGGACATGAGCTTGGCCCGCAGGGTGTCCGGGATGCTGCTGGGCTGGATGTCGCCCGAGTAGCGGGGCGCGAAGCCCCCGGTGTCCGGGACGACGGCGCCGGTGCCGGGCGCCATCGCGATCACCGAGTAGACGGTCTGCCCGCTCCCGGCCAGGTCGTTGACCTGCCGCAGCAGCCAGGTGCCGGTCTCGTCGACGGTCGGGTCGGCGGTGCCCCGCAGCTTCTGGTCCCTGGCCTCGTCGATCTTCTTCTGCTCGACCTGGAAGCCGATCCTCGCCTGCGCCCGCGCGGCGTCCATCTTGGTGTCGAGCAGGCCGGTGCGCACCTGCGCCACCACGACCACGCCCAGCACCAGGACCACCGCGATGGAGGCCAGCAGGGACACCGCGACCACGCGCAGCTGGATCGACCGCCGGTACAGCGCGGTCACCCGGTGGGCGGGTCGGCGCAGCTGACGCTTCACCAGCCCGATCAGGCCGGACGGGCCGCGTCGGCGGCGGGTGGTCGAACTCAGCACGTCCCCGCGCACGGCCCCGGCCCCGTCGGTCGCGGTACCCGACGGGGTCTCGTCAGCCCGGTCCGTCACGTCAGCTGGGTCCGGCCTTGTAGCCGACGCCGCGGACGGTCACCACGATCTCGGGGCGCTCCGGGTCCTTCTCGATCTTGGAACGGAGGCGCTGCACGTGGACGTTGACCAGGCGGGTGTCCGCCGCGTGGCGGTAGCCCCAGACCTGCTCCAGCAGCACCTCGCGGGTGAACACCTGCCAGGGCTTGCGGGCGAGCGCGACCAGCAGGTCGAACTCCAGCGGGGTCAGCGGGATGCCCCGGCCGTCTCGCTTCACGGAGTGACCGGCCACGTCGATCACCAGGTCGCCGATGGTCAGCTGCTCGGGCGTCGGCTCCTCGGCGCGGCGCAACCGGGCACGCACCCGGGCCACCAGCTCCTTGGGCTTGAACGGCTTGGTGACGTAGTCGTCGGCACCCGACTCCAGGCCCACCACGACGTCGACCGTGTCGGTCTTCGCGGTCAGCATGACGATCGGGATGCCGGACTCGGCCCGGATCTGCCGACACACGTCGATGCCGTCCCGACCGGGCAGCATCAGGTCGAGCAGGACCAGGTCGGGTTTGGTCTCCCGGAACGCGGCTAGCGCCTTGTCCCCGTCGGCGACGAAAAACGGCTCAAAACCCTCACCACGCAGCACGATGCCGAGCATCTCGGCCAGTGCGGAGTCGTCATCAACGACGAGGACGCGTCCCTTCATGCGTCCATCCTCTCATTACCGGATTGTGACCTGCCGCACAGCAGTGCCATTGCTCCAGAACGGCCAACTCCCGCAGCCGGTGAATTCCGGCCATACCGGGCGAATGACCCCCGGTGGAGCACCTCCGAACCGTCCACGGCCCGCCGCCCGCGCCACCGCGGCCACCCGTTGCCGATCAGCAACCGGATCCCCATGGGGCCTGCTACCACCCCATGGCACGATTGGCGCTGCGCGCGGGTGGAAGATCCATCCGCAGTCGCGCCCACGACGCCCCTCCGAGGAGCAGTGATGACCGACACTCCGGGCTGGGCCTCGCCCGGCTCGTCCGAGCCACCCCGCGACGGCGTCCGGCCCCCGGTCGACGCGCCCGCCGCCGTGCCCGGGCCGTCGGCACCACCGCAGGCCACCCCCGGCTGGAACGCCCACCCGGGCGAGCAGGCCCGTCCGCAGTGGGGACAGCAGCCCCCCGGCAGCCGGCAGCCGTACGGCTGGGGCGCGCCGCAGAGCCCCAAGCCCGGCGTCATCCCGCTGCGCCCCCTCGGCATGGGCGAACTGCTCGACGGCGCCGTCAGCACCGTCCGCCGGCAGTGGCGGACGGTACTCGCCCTCTCGCTCGGCATGGCGGTGATCGCCCAGGGCGGCACCGTCGTGGTCGATCTGCTGGTCAAGGGCAAGACCGGCACCGCCACCCAGGCCCTGCGGCTGGTGGCCGCCCTGCCGCTGCAGCTGCTGCTCGACGTGCTCGCCGCCGCGCTGCTCACCATCGTCGTCAGCCGCGCCGTGCTCGGCCGCTCCGTGACCGCCGGCGAGGCCTGGCGCGACGCCCGCCCGCGCCTCCTGCAGCTGCTCGGGCTCACCCTGCTCACCGCCCTGATGGGCCCCGGTGTGGCCCTGCTCGGCTTCGCCCCCATGTTCGGCTACAGCGCCGGAGGCGCCGACGAGCCCGCGACCACCGCGCTGCTGTCCCTGGTCGGCCTGCTGGCCCTGCCGGTGGCCGCCTGGCTGTGGATCCGCTACAGCCTCGCCGCCCCCGCGCTGATGCTGGAGAAGCAGGGCGTGACCGCCGCGCTGTCGCGCTCGCGGCGCCTGGTCCGCGGCTCCTGGTGGCGGATCCTCGGCATCACGCTGGTCAGCAAGGTGCTGTCGATCGTCGTCGCGGTCGTCATCGCCGTCCCGTTCCGCTTCCTCGGCGTACTGCTGGGCCTCGACAGTTTCGCCGGCCAGGGCCTGACCGCCGCCGCCCATGAGGGCGCCGGAATGGTGGCCCTCATGGCGGTCGCCGGGATCATCGCCGGCACCCTCACCACCCCCTTCATGGCCGCCGTCGGCGTCCTGCTCTACGTCGACCAGCGGATCCGCCGCGAGGCCCTGGACATCGAGCTCGCCCGCGCCGCCGGCCTGCCCGAGTACGGCGGCACCGGCTGGGGCGGACAGGCCGACCAGCCCCCGGCGGGGCGCTGAACCGGATGCCTACCTGGGGGGACAGGCTCCTCGCCGCGGGCGGCGCCCCGGTCACCGTTCCGCGCGACCCCGCGCGCGACGCCGCCCGGGACGAGCTGCTCGACGCCGAGTACCACAAGCACGACCCGTCGGTCCTGCAACGGGCGATGGACTGGTTCTGGGACCACATCTCCAGCGCGCTCAGCGGCATCTCCGGCGACGGCACCGACGGCACCACCGGCCTGGTGCTCTTCCTGATCGTCGCGGTGCTGATCGGCGCCGCACTGTGGTGGCGCCTCGGCGCGCCCCGCCGCGCCGCCCGCACCCTCGGGGACGTGTACGGCGTCGAGGGCCCGCGCAGCGCCGCGCAGTACCGGGCGGACGCCGCCGGACACGCCGCCGCCGGGCGCTGGACCGAGGCCGTCCGCGAGCAGATGCGCGCCCTGGTGCGCGCCCTGGAGGAGCGGACCCTGCTCGACTCCCGCCCCGGCCGCACCGCCGACGAGGCCGCCGCCGAGGCCGGCCGGGCGCTGCCCGAGCACGCCGCCGCCCTGTCCGCGGCCGCCCGGACCTTCGACGACATCGCGTACGGCGAGCGCACCGCCGACCAGGCCGCGTACCGGCTGCTGCACGAGCTGGACCGGACGCTGGAGCGCTCCCGTCCCGTCCTCGCACCGGGCCCGCCGGCCGTCCCGGCCCCCGTGCCGAACCAGGCCCCGGGAGGAACGGCATGACCGCCACCGCCCCCGCGCCGCCGGTGGCCGGGACGCCCCCCGGCGCCGCCCCGACCAGCCTCGCCCCCACCGGGCGCGGCCTGTGGCGCCGCGCCCGCTGGTACCTGGCCTTCCTCGGCGCCCTGCTGATCGGCACCCTCCTCGTGACCTCCCTCGGCCGGGACCACCTCTACCCGCCGCTCGACCCGCGCTCGTACGACGCCGACGGCGCCCACGCCGTCGTCGCGCTCCTCGAACGCCAGGGGCTCACGGCCGAGTTCACCAGCGACCCGACCGGCAACCCGGCCGGTCCGGACACCCTCGTGCTGCCCGAGCCCGACCTGCTCTCCGCCGACCAGCTGCGCGCCGTCGCGGCCGCCCGGCACCGGCGGCTGGTCCTGATCGCCCCGGGCCCGGCCGCCCTCACCGCGCTCGCACCCGGCATCCGGCTGTCCGAGGAGGACGGCGGCCTGCCGTACGCCTCCGTCCGCAGCACCGACGCGGACTGCTCGCTCATCGAGGCCGCCCGGGCCGGCAGCGCCCACCTCGGCGGCATGCTCTACACCAGCGGCAGCCGCGGCGAGGGCTGCTACCCGCGCGGCCACGGCTACCCCCTGGTCGGCACCCGGAACGACGACGGCGGCGACGTCGTCGTGCTCGGCAGCGGCGCCTTCCTGCAGAACGGAAAGCTCGCCGCGGACGGCGACGCCGCCCTCGCGCTCGGCCTGCTCGGCTCGCAGCCCCGCCTGACCTGGCACCTGCCGGACTACTCGGCCCCGCTCGCCGAGGGCAACGGCTTCAAGAGCTTCGAGGACTACATCCCGGGCGGCTGGCACTGGGCCTACTACCAGCTCGTCGTCGCCGCCGGGCTCGCCGCCCTCTGGCGCGGCCGACGGCTCGGGCCGGTGGTCAGCGAGGACCTGCCCGTGGTGGTCCGCGCCTCCGAGACCACCGAGGGCCGGGCCCGCCTCTACCGGCGCGCCAAGGCCCACGGCCACGCCGCCGAGGCCCTGCGCCGCGCCGCCGCCCACCGCCTCGCCCCGGCCCTGGGCGTCCCGCTCCGAGCCGGCGCGCCCGACCCCGAAGCACTCTGCGCGGCCGTGGCCGACCGGCTCCCCGACCGGCCCGCCGGGGACGTCCGGGCCCTGCTGTACGGCCCGCCCCCGACCGACGACGCCGCACTGCTGCGGCTCGCCGACGACCTCGACACCCTCGAAAGGCAGGTACGGAACCCGTGACCGACCAGGCAACCGCCCAGCTCCGCACCGTTCCCGGCACGGCGACCGCCACCCCCGGCAGCACCGACCCGCGGGCCGCGCTGACCGCCCTGCGCGCCGAGATCGGCAAGGCCGTGGTCGGCCAGGACGCCGCCGTCACCGGGCTGGTGGTCGCGCTCCTCTGCGGCGGCCACGTGCTGCTGGAGGGCGTCCCCGGCGTCGCCAAGACCCTGCTGATCCGCACCCTCTCCACCGCGCTCAGCCTGGAGACCAAGCGCATCCAGTTCACCCCCGACCTGATGCCCGGCGACGTCACCGGTTCGCTCGTCTACGACGCCCGCACCGCCGAGTTCTCCTTCCAGCCCGGCCCGGTCTTCACCAACCTGCTGCTCGCCGACGAGATCAACCGCACCCCGCCGAAGACCCAGGCCGCCCTGCTGGAGGCCATGGAGGAACGCCAGGTCACGGTCGACGGCGAACCGCGTGCGCTGCCCGTCCCGTTCCTGGTCGCCGCGACCCAGAACCCGGTCGAGTACGAGGGCACCTACCCACTGCCCGAGGCCCAGCTGGACCGCTTCCTGCTCAAGCTGGTCCTGCCACTGCCCGACCGCGACCAGGAGTTCCAGGTCCTCGCCCGGCACGCCGCCGGCTTCGACCCCCGCGACCTCGCCGCCGCCGGCGTCCGTCCGGTCGCCGGCCCCGAGCACCTCGCCGCCGCCCGCGCGCAGATCGCCAAGCTGACCGTGTCCCCCGAGGTCCTCGCCTACATCGTCGACCTCTGCCGGGCCACCCGGCAGTCCCCGTCGCTGTCCATCGGCGTCTCCCCGCGCGGCGCCACCGCCCTGCTCGCCGCCTCGCGGGCCTGGGCCTGGCTGGCCGGCCGCGACTACGTCACCCCGGACGACGTGAAGGCGCTCGCCCTGCCCACCCTGCGGCACCGGGTCGCGCTGCGCGCCGAGGCCGAGATGGAGGGCGTCACCGCGGACTCCGTCATCCAGGCGGTCCTCGCCCAGACGCCCGCACCCCGCTGACCGGACCGGTCCACCCGCCCCTCCCGATCCCGCCCGATCCGCCCGATCCATCGCCCGCGCCCCGTCGCCCGTCGTCCCGTCGCGGGCCCCGGGGCGACGGGTCTCCGAAGGAGCGCACCGCATGGCCCTCACCGGGCGAACCGCCCTGCTCGCCGCGCTCGGCGCGCTCGTCGTGGGCCTGCTGCTGCCGTCGACGTCCGGGATCTGGCTGGTCACCGGCGTGGTCCTGCTCGCCGCCGCGGTCGACCTGGTGCTCGCCGCCCCCGTCCGCGAGCTGCGGTTCGAGCGGGGCGGCGACACCACCGTCCGGCTCGGCGAGCCCGCGTCGGTCGAGTTGACCGTCACCAACCCCTCCGGGCGCCTCCTCCGCGCCCTGGTCCGGGACGCCTGGGCACCGTCGTCCTGGCGCCCCGGCACCGCCGAGACCGCCTCCCGGCACACCCTCACCGTCCCGGGCGGCGAACGGCGCCGGACCGTCACCGTGCTCGGCCCGACCCGCCGCGGCGACCACCACGCCCACCGGGTGACGGTCCGCTCGTTCGGCCCGCTCGGCCTCGCCGCCCGCCAGGGCTCCCACCTGGTCCCCTGGACGGTCCGCGCGCTCCCCCCGTTCGCCAGCCGCAAGCACCTGCCCTCCCGGCTCGCCCGCCTGCGCGAACTCGACGGCCGCACCTCGGTGCTGACCCGCGGCCAGGGCACCGAGTTCGACTCCCTGCGCGAGTACCTGCCCGGCGACGACGTCCGCTCCATCGACTGGCGCGCCAGCGCCCGCCGCAACACCGTCGCCGTCCGCACCTGGCGCCCCGAACGCGACCGCCACATCCTCGTCGTCCTCGACACCGGCCGCACCTCGGCCGGCCGCGTCGGCGACGCCCCGCGACTGGACGCCGCCCTCGACGCGGCCCTGCTGCTCACCGCGCTCGCCACCCGCGCCGGGGACCACGTCGACCTGCTCGCCCACGACGCCGTCAAGCGCGCCGCCGTGGCCGGTTGTTCGGCGCACGAGGTGCTGCCCGCCTTCACCAACGCCATGGCCGGCCTGGAGCCCGCACTGCACGAGACCGACATGCGCTCGCTGGTCTCCACGGCCCTCAAGATGGCGCCGCACCGCTCGCTGATCGTCCTGCTCACCGGCCTCGACGCGGCGCCTGTCGAGGACGGCCTGCGCCCATTGCTGCCGCTGCTCACCAAGCGCCACGAGGTCGTCCTGGCTTCCGTCGCCGACCCTCGGCTGGACGTCCTCGCCGCCGGCCGCGGCACCGTCGAGGCGGTCTACGGCGCGGCGGCCGCCGAGCAGACCCGCGCCGACCGCCGCACCACCGCCGACCGCCTCACCCGGCACGGCGTCACCGTCCTCGACGCCCCGCCCGCGCGGATCGCCCCGGCCCTGGCCGACACCTACCTGGCACTGAAGGCGGCCGGCCGCCTCTGACACGCCCCGGCAGGCGCCTCAGCGTGACCCACGGGCGTTCAACCCCGCATTGAGCCGGGCCGCCTGACGCGTCAGGTAGTCGCGCTCGGCGAGGTTGGACGCCTTGTGCGCCGCCTCGACGTACAGCCGTGCCGCCGTCCCCGGATCGCCGTCGCGCTCGTGGAGGTACGCCGCCACCGCGGTGTGGCGGGGCAGCGAGTCGTCGAGCTCCGCGAGCGCCGCCAGCCCGGCCCGCGGACCGTCCGCCTCGCCGACCGCCACCGCACGGTTGAGCCGGGCCACCGGACTGTCCGTCAGGCGCACCAGCTCGTCGTACCACTCGACGATCTGCACCCAGTCCGTCTCCCCGGCCGTGGGCGCGTCGGCGTGCAGCGCGGCCACGGCGGCCTGGGCCTGGAACTCGCCCAGCCGGTCGCGCCCGAGGGCCCCCTGCAGGATCCGGACGCCCTCGGCGATCAACCCGGTGTCCCACCTGCTCCGGTCCTGCTCGGCCAGCGGCACCAGGCTGCCGTCGGGCGCGGTCCGGCCGGCCCGCCGGGCGTGGTGCAGCAGCATCAGGGCCAGCAGTCCCGCCACCTCGGGGTGGTCGATCGCGGCCGCGAGCTGCCGGGTGAGCCGGATGGCCTCGGCAGCGAGGTCGACGTCCCCGGAGTAGCCCTCGTTGAACACCAGGTACAGGACCCGCAGCACGGTGGAGAGGTCACCGGGCTGGTCGAACCGCACGCCGGACACGGTGCGCTTGGCCCGGCTGATGCGCTGGGCCATGGTCGCCTCGGGCACCAGGTAGGCCTGAGCGATCTGGCGGGTGGTCAGACCGCCCACGGCCCGCAGGGTGAGCGCCACCGCCGAGGACGGCGTCAACGACGGGTGGGCGCACAGGAAGTAGAGCCGGAGCGTGTCGTCCACCTCGGTCGCCGGCCCCGGCTCCGGCTCCTGGTCGACCAGGTCCTCACGCCGGCGTCGAGCGGTGTCCGACCGCGCCGCGTCGAGGAACTTGCGCCAGGCCACGGTGACCAGCCAGCCCTTGGCATCACGGGGCTGATCATCCGGCCAGACGCGGACCGCCTCGACCAGCGCTTCCTGCACGGCGTCCTCGGCCGCCGCGAAGTCGGCTCCGCGGCGGACGAGGATCCCGAGCACGCTCGGTGTGAGGCTCCGGAGCAGGGCCTCGTTCATCGGGAGGGTCACTCCGTGATGGTCGGCGGCTCGGCCAGGAACGGACGCAGCTCCAGCCACTCGTGGATCGGCTCGCCGCCGGCCCCCGGCGCCGCCGACAGCTCACCGGCCAGTTCGACGGCACGCTCGTAACTGTCGACGTCGATCACCATCCAGCCGGCGATGAGGTCCTTGGTCTCCGCGAACGGACCGTCGGTGACCGGCGGGCGGCCCTCGCCGTCGTACCGCACCCATGTCCCCTCGGGGGCGAGCGCCTGGCCGTCGACGAACTCGCCGGTCTTCTCCAGACGGGCCGCGAAGTCCTGCATGTACCGGATGTGCGCGGAGATCTCCTCCGGCGTCCACCGGTCCATCGGCACGCAGTTCACCGCGTCCGGGGCGCCTCGGTAGTGCTTGAGCAGCAGGTACTTGGCCATCGTGCTTCTCCCTCGATGCTGGTGCCACCCATTGTGGGCCGCTCTCACCCCGGGGACGGAGCGGACCACGGGTTCTCGACACCGCCGACCAAGATTTTTTCGAGAAGCTTCCGCCCGGCCTCCCGCGCAGGTCCGGAAATGCAAAGAACCCCTGATCCGAGTGGATCAGGGGTTCTTTGGAATGATTGTTCGGCGGCGTCCTACTCTCCCACAGGGTCCCCCCTG
>NZ_JBITTM010000026.1:0-140531 GCF_044541955.1 Kitasatospora sp. NPDC085464 | reverse complement strand
CCGATCGAGCGGTGCTGGCGCCGGTTGGCGATCTGCAGCCAGGCGGTGAGCTGGTTGTTGAAGTCGTCGGGGCCGGTGAAGGTGCGGCCGGGCAGGAAGCTGGTCTCCAGGTAGCCGTTGGCCCGCTCGACCAGGCCTTTCGCTTCGGGGTCGCGTGGCCGGCAGAGATGGACCTTGATGGCGAGCAGGCCCGCGAACGCGGCGAACTCGCTGGTCAGCCTGCCTTTGCCGACGCCGGTCTCGTTATCCCAGACCAGCATCTTCGGAACCGCTCCCCAGCCGTCGGCCAGCAGGCGCCAGTGACCGTCGATCAGATCGCCGGTCTGCCGCGAGGGCAGCATCCGGGCGGTGATCACCCGCGAGTATCCGGAGACGATGACCAGCACCGGCGGCCGGCCCGACTGGCCGTAGCCGAGCGGGATGTCCACCGGCGGGAACCACAGGTCGCACTGGGCGAGCTCGCCGGGCTGGTAGACCGTCCGCGAGACCGGATCGACCGGCAGATAGGCCGGCCGCAGCTCGCGCACGCGTTCCTTGAGGATCGTCATCCCGCGCTCCCAGCCGATCCGCTCGGCGATGACAGTGGCGGGCATGGTCGGGGTCTGCTTGAGCAGCTCGCGGATCGCGGGTTCGACCGCGTCGACCGCCGAGCCCTTCAGCGGACGCTGGTAGACCGGCGCCCGGTCGGTGGCAAGAGCCCGCTTCACCGTGTTCTTCGAGATGCCCAGATGCCGGGCGATCGCCCGGATCGGCATCTGCTCGGCCCGGTGCAGCCGACGGATCTCAGCCCAGTCCTCCACGGAAATCACCCTCTCCTCCTGACCCTCAATGAAGATCAGGATGATCAGACGATCGCGAGGTGGGTCACCGTTGGTCCGCCGTTCAGCGGTCAGTTTTCACCCGTCGGCGAGACCGGACGGCCAATCCTCCGCCCCCTTTGACGGCCGAACAGACACGCCTGATCCGGACCCTCTTTGCGCCTTCGTTCCAGAACCAGGGACGTGCAGCGTGACGCATGCCCCCCGTTCTCGTATCAGGAGAGCGGGGGGCATGAACGCGTTTGCCTCTTTCCCTATGGAGCTGTTGTCCCCGCCAGCGCGGGCCGCCGGTCTTCGATGATCACCTGCTGTTCCAGCGGCATCGGATCGCGGCGCTTCCGACCACGCGGGACGAGCGTCACCTCAAGCAGAGCCTCAACCAGCTTCCGCTGCCGCTCAAGGGGAAGATCCTTCCACTGCTCCTCGACCTTCGGCGTACCTACGTCGAGGCCGACAAGCAAGGCGTCCGCCCCGGACCGAGTAAGGACCTTCTCGGCCTTCTTCAGCTTCTCGCGCGCCGCCGCCGTCGCCGTGGTGAATTGCTCGACTGTCATCAGGTCTGCTGCGAGAAGCTTCGCGAGCTGGTCCAGCTTGGAGTGTTGCCTGTCGATCTCGGCCTTCGCCGCGTCCGTACGGTCGTTCCCGGAGGGAGCCAGAAGGGCCAGCGCATCAGGTCGAGCGAGTCGCTCGATCATGTCGCCGTGCGTGCGGGCATCGACGTACGCGCGGTCCGAGTGGACATGGGACATGCGGCACGAGTACGTCAGCGTGCCACGACTGGCGGCAGCCCGAACCGTCTCATTACAGGTTTGGCACCGTGCGATGCCGGTCATGAGGGACTGAGCCTTGCGGCCACTTCGCCCAGCGTTCGTTCCCCTCTTGCGATCCGGGTTCACGAGCAACTGGACGAGCGAGAGGTATGTCTCCAGGTCGAGGATCTTTTCCCACTTGCCGGTACTCACCTCGTCGCCGTTGTATACCCGGATGCCCGCATAGCGAGGGTTGATCAGGACGCTTCGGACGCCCCGCGAAGACCACCCGGCCTTTGGCTTGCGCTGCCCCTTCTCCCATCCGACATCGGCACGAGAGGAGACGAGGCCGGCAGTGGCCCAGTCACGGGCGACCTGCGCGAGCGACTTTCCTGCGAGCACATCGACCGCCGCCTTGCGAATGGCCTTGGCCTCCTCGGGGACAACTGTGATGCGGTCGTTCTCGTAGCCGAAGGGCCGGACGCCGCCGAAGTGCACTTCACCCTCGGCCGCACGGGCGGCGTTCGCCAGTTTCTGGCGGGCGCCCTTCCGCTCGACCTCGGCGCGCGCGACCGCCGCCAGGATGCGGGCCACCATGCGACCGACGTCGGTCGTCAGGTCCAAGTCGCCCGAGGCCGTGGCCACACCGACGCCCGCGCCTTCTGCAAGGAGGATCAGCTCCTCCAAGTCGAGCATCGAGCGAGTCATGCGGTCGATGTGCCAGGCGACGATGAGGTCCACCTCGCGGGCTTCCACCATGGCAAGCACCGACTTCCACGCAGGCCGCTCCTTGCCTGTGGAAGCCGAGATCGAGTTGTCGATCCGCTCGTCCACGACGGTCCACCCACGCAACTGACAGAGCTGCCGACAGGCTTCGAGCTGACGCTCGACGGATCGCCCTTCGCCTGTGGCATCGAGGGATACGCGCGCGTAGATGACCGCGCGCTTCCCTTGGAAGGTTGCAGGTATTCCCACAGTGGCCCCAATCTCGATCAATCGATTGTAGACCCAAAGCAAAGATAGGCGGCGCCATCTTCCGCAGCGCCGCAGCCCTCGGCATGGACGCCGTCCTGCTCTCGCCCGACTGCGCCGACCCGCTGTACCGGCGCGCCGTCAAGGTCTCGATGGGTGCCGTCTTCGCCGTCCCGTACGTCCGCCTCGACCCCTGGCCGGCCGCCCTCGACACGGTGCGCGACGCCGGCTTCACCCTCCTCGCCCTCACCCCTGCGGACGACGCCGTCGACCTCGCGGGCCTCACCCCGCACCGCCTCCCCAAGGCCGCCCTCATGCTCGGCGCCGAGGGCGACGGCCTCACCCCCCACGCCATCGCCGCTGCCGACCACCCGGTCCGCATCCCCATGGCCCACGGCATCGACTCCCTCAACGTGGGCGCCGCCGCAGCCGTGGCCTTCTACGCCGTCACCACCCCCACCACCTGACCCCCCGCAAAGTCACCGGAAGTCGGCGGATCCGACTTCCGGTGCTCCGCCCGGGTCCGGTCAGCCCGTTGTGGCGGCCGTGGGTGGGGCGGGGGCGGCGGCGGGGGGTGGGACGGGGGCGCCGGGCCAGGACTCGTCGAGGGTGCCGTCGGCGCGGACGGTGTAGCGGGTGGAGGTGACCGCTCCGGTGGCGGCGACGCGCTCCTCGCGGACGACCGTGCTGCCGTCCAGCCGCCAGGTGGCCGCCGCCTGCGGGTCCGCTGCCGAGGAGCGGGAGGTGGTGGCGACCGGGTTGTCCCCGGCGAAGGTGTAGAGCTGGACGAGGTCGACCGGCGCCGAGCCCTCCGCCCGCCGCAGGACCACGACCGCGGCCGGCACGCCCTTGTACCGGGCCGGCAGCACCGCGCTCAGCGCGACCTGCGGCCCGGCCCCGACCGAGTGGCCGTCCTTCAGCGCGACGGCCGGCCCGCCGACCCCGTCGGGGTAGCTGCGGTTCGGCCAGTCGACCGCGGGTACCGGCCCCTGCGGGGCGGTCAGGGCGCCGTCCGCCGTGCCGCCGCGCGCTGCGGCCGGGAGCGGTGCGGTCGAGGCTTGCGGGACGACGTCCACCGACGACCCCGGCACCGAAAGCAACCCGCCACCGCCGCCACCGCCGCCCGCACCGGCAGCCGCGCTCGCGACCGCCCCGGCCGGCGGCTTCAGGCCCTGGTTGCCGCGGTCCTCGCACCCCTGCGCCGCCGCGATGGCCAGCGCCACCCCGAGGGTCACCGTGACGAAGACCACCAGCCGCTGTCGCAGCAGCCGCTGCCGCGCCGTGCCGGGCCGCCCGCCGGGGGCGGGGGTGTGCTGCCGGTCCCGGGGCCGGGCCCGGTCGCGGGGGCCGGGACGGTACGGGGGCGGAGTCTGTGGGCGGTCCGCGCGCAGCGGGCGGGTCACGGGTGTCGGCTCGGGCCGGGGGAGCGGTGCGCCGGCCCCCGGCGACCGCCGCCCGCCGGCCCCGGAAGCCTGCGCACCGGGACGGCCCGCCGCCGCCCGGGCCCGGGCGGCGGCGGGCGGTTCGGGCGAGCGCCCGGGAGCCGGGACGCCCTGCCTGGCGCCGTCCTGCGGGGCGGGCGCGGGTGCCCCCCGCCCGGGCCGGGCCGTGCGGGCTGCGCCGCCGGCCGCCGCGGCGGCCGTTCCGCGCGCGGCCAGCTCGCTGAGCCGCTCGTGCAGCGCGGCCGCGCCGGGCCGTTCGGCGGGCTCCTTGGCCAGGCAGGCGCGGATCAGCGGCGCGAGCTGCGGCGGTACGGCCGACAGGTCGGGCTCCTCGTGGACGACCCGGTACAGCATCACCTCGGAGGAGGCTCCCGAGCCGAACGGGGTGTCCCCGGTGAGCGCGTACGCGAGGGTGGCCCCGAAGGCGAAGACGTCGGTGGCCGGTGTGACGGCGGCTCCGCGTACCTGCTCGGGCGCGAGGAAGCCGGGGGAGCCGACCGCCGTGCCGACGTGGGTGAGCGTGCTGGCGCCGCGCGACCACGCGATGCCGAAGTCGATGATCCGCGGGCCCTTCGGCGAGAGCAGGATGTTGGAGGGCTTGAGGTCCCGGTGGACCACGCCGGCCTCGTGCACCTTGACCAGCCCGTCGGCGAGCGCGGCCCCGATCCGGGCGGCCTCGGGCCAGTTCAGCGGGCCCTCGTCGCCGACCCGCTTGTACAGCGAGGGCCCGGGCACGTACGCGGTGGCCAGCCACGGCCGGTCGGCTTCGATGTCGGAGCCGACCACGCGGGCGGTGCAGCCGCCCCGGATGCGGGAGGCGGCGGCGATCTCGCGGGCGAAGCGGGTGCGGAACTCCAGGTCCTCGGCGAGTTCGGCGCGGATCAGCTTGAGGGCGACGCGCTGCCCGCGGCGGTCGGAGCCGAGGTAGACCACACCCATCCCGCCGGCGCCCAGTCGCCGGTGCAGGCGGTACGGCCCGACGATGCGGGGGTCCTCACGCCTCAGCCGCATCATCGCCATGTTTCCGTTCCCCGTCAGCCTGTGGGTGAGGCCCCGTCGGTTGGGCCATCGTCAGTTCCTGTCTGGCACAGCTTACGGACTGCCTGCTGCGGTGTGCTGATACGCAACACCTCAAGCCGCCGTGCGATTGTCTGATCTTGCGTGGACGTGCAGGTCACAGGGGTGCCGGATCGCCTCTCGGGGTTGCCCCTCAGGGTTCCCCCGGGGGTCGGGTCAACCTTCCCTCCCCCTGCGGTAGTAGGCCTCAAGTCCGAGCGTCATCCTCCGGGACGTCCGAGGAACAGTACGACGGCATGACGTCCGGAGGGCCCCCTGACCAATAGCGTTGAGCCCAGCGGTGGACGGGAAGCTCGTCCCCCGAGGTAAGCCGTTCACCGCGCCAACTCGACCGGATCAGGAGCAAGGGCATGGCACCGCAGCTCACGGGAAACCCCCGCCGCCGTCGGCCGGCCTTCGTCCAGTCCCGGTCCGCCACCGAGCAGCCCACCCGGCACCCTGCGGTGGCACTGGCCATGGCCCTGCCGTGCGCCGTGCTCCTGGTGCTGCTCTTCGGCGGGTGGGACCAGATGGCGAACCAGGCCCAGGCCGTCGCCGATCTGATCGGCCGCTGAGAAGGACGCCGCCCCGTAGGGGGCGGACACAGAACGGGCACCGGTCCCCTGGGGACGGGGAGCGGTGCCGCCGGGGAGGCCGCGGCCGCTGTGACTCGCGGACGGGCGAGAGCGGTGCGCAGAGCGCCCCGGCAGGCGGAGATGCCGCGTACGGACGTCGGTGAGGGCGTCCGTACGCGGCTCTTCTCTTGTCCCGCCACCGTCGAAGAGCCGCGGAGCAACCGAAGTGCCGCGGAGCAACCGAAGATCAGATGGACAATGCAGAAGGCCGGAGCCGCGACCCTGGTGGATCGCGGCTCCGGCCGTTACTGTGCGCGATACTGGGATTGAACCAGTGACCCCTACCGTGTCAAGGTAGTGCTCTCCCGCTGAGCTAATCGCGCCTGGTGAGGCGGTCCTGCAGCAGACCCCGGAGGATCCGACGTGCGCGATACTGGGATTGAACCAGTGACCCCTACCGTGTCAAGGTAGTGCTCTCCCGCTGAGCTAATCGCGCCTGGTGAGGCAGTGGTGCAGCAGGCCTCGAAGGGCCCGTTACTGTGCGCGATACTGGGATTGAACCAGTGACCCCTACCGTGTCAAGGTAGTGCTCTCCCGCTGAGCTAATCGCGCGGGGAGGGCTCCCGGTGGAACCGGGAGATCCTCTTGGAGGTGGAGACGGGATTTGAACCCGTGTACACGGCTTTGCAGGCCGTTGCCTCGCCTCTCGGCCACTCCACCAGGCAACACATGAAGAACGATCTTACACTGTTCTCCATCGAGCGGACGACGAGATTCGAACTCGCGACCCTCACCTTGGCAAGGTGATGCTCTACCAACTGAGCCACGTCCGCCTGTCTCCCAGGACCTTCGCCGTTCTTCCCGGCTGCGCTCCCTGGCGACGTGTTGAACTCTAGCGGATTCCCGGGCCAGCTAAAAATCCGTTCTCGCAGCGTGCCGAGGGCGTGCCCGCCGAGTGCCGTCCCGTCAGCCCGTGCCGGCGCCGACCGGCCGCCACCTGCGGTGCTCCCGGACGATCATCCGCAGGCCACCCGACGCACACCCGCGCGACGCCCGGAGCTGCTCGAAAGCAGCACGAGCCCCGGCTCGCGCGCCCCGTCGCACAGGGGGCGCACCAGGGTCGGCTGCGCGCCCCCCGACCTACACTTCAGACACCGCCGCCCAGCACACCGCGCAGGAGAACCGTGTCCGGCCACCCCGACCCCAGCACCCCGCTCGCCCGCTTCGGCGGCCGCCTGGCCACCGGACTGCGCGACGTCACCTCGGACCCGGCCGCCCTCGACTCCGCCGGCTACTGGGCCGTCGCCTACGACTTCGAGGGGCGGCTCACCTGCGCCCGCTTCGACCGGGTCCTGCCCGCCCCCGCCCCGCCCTCCGGCGCCGGCTGGCGCGGCCCGGACGCCGGCAGCTGGCACAGCTCGCTGGACCGCACCGCCTACACCGCGGGCGTGCGCCGCATCCGCGAGCACATCGCCGCCGGCGAGGTCTACCAGGCCAACCTCTGCCGGGTGATGTCCGCGCCGCTGCCCGACCCGGACCTCAGCGACATCGACGCCCTCACCGGCCTCCTCGCCCACGGCAACCCCGCCCCCTACGCCGGCACCATCCGGCTGCCCGAGCACGGGGTCGAGATCGCCACGGCCTCGCCCGAGCTCTACCTGCGCCGCACCGGCCGCACCGTCTCCTCCGGCCCGATCAAGGGCACCGGCCGCACCGAGGACGACCTGCTCGACAAGGACCACGCCGAGAACGTGATGATCGTGGACCTGGTCCGCAACGACCTCGGCCGCGTCTGCGACACCGGCAGCGTCACCGTCCCCGACCTCTGCGCCGTCGAGAAGCACCCCGGCCTGGTCCACCTGGTCTCGACCGTCGAGGGCACGCTGCGCGAGGACGCCGGCTGGCCCGAACTCCTCGCCGCCACCTTCCCGCCCGGCTCCGTCACCGGCGCCCCCAAGTCCAGCGCCCTGCGGATCATCGAGTCCCTGGAGACCGCTCCGCGCGGCCCGTACTGCGGCGCCGTCGGCTGGGTCGACGCCGACCGCGGCGAGGGCGAACTCGCCGTCGGCATCCGCACCTTCTGGCTCGACCGGACCGACCCCGGCACCCCGGTCCTGCACTTCGGCACCGGCGCCGGCATCACCTGGGGCTCCGACCCCGACCGCGAGTGGGCGGAAACCGAACTCAAGGCCGCCCGCCTGGTCGCGATAGCGTCGGGAAGCGAACCCGATCCGACCGGGGCATGAGCCACACCGCCCACCGCTGAGGAGCAGCCCTCGATGCACAACCGCACCACGAGCTGGGTCAACGGCACCCTCGTCGACTCCGCCGACGCCACCGTCTCCGTCTTCGACCACGGCCTCACCACCGGCGACGGCGTCTTCGAGACCCTGAAGACCGTCGACGGCAGGGCCTTCGCGGTCACCCGCCACCTCGACCGGCTCACCCGCTCCGCCCGCGGCCTCGGCCTGCCCGACCCCGACCACGACCTGGTCCGCGAGGCCTGCGCCCAGGTGCTCGCCGCCAACCCCGCGCCGCTCGGCCGCCTGCGGGTGACCTACACCGGCGGCCAGGCCCCGCTCGGCTCCGAGCGCGGCACCACCGGCCCGAGCCTCGTCGTCGCCCTCGGTGCCATCAACCGCCGCCCCGATGAGACCGCCGTCGCCGTCGTCCCCTGGCGCCGCAACGAGCACAGCGCCGTCGCCGGCCTCAAGACCACCTCGTACGCGGAGAACGTCGTCGCCCTGGCCGCCGCCCACCGCGTCGGCGCCTCCGAGGCCCTGTTCGCCAACACCGCCGGCCGACTCTGCGAGGGCACCGGCTCCAACGTCTTCGTGGTCATCGGCGGCCGCCTGCTCACGCCCGCCCTCGCCTCCGGCTGCCTGGCCGGCATCACCCGGCGGCTCGTCGTCGACTGGTGCGGCGCGGAGGAGGCGGACCTCCCGCTCGACGCCCTCCAGGACGCCGAGGAGGTCTTCCTGACCTCCACCACCCGCGACGTCCAGGCCGTCACCCGCGTCGACGACCGCGAACTGCCCGGCATCGGCCCCGTCACCGCCAAGGCCATGTCCGTCTTCGCCGAGCGCAGCGGCGACGACCTCGACCCCTGATCCCGCCTCCGGGCCGCCGAACCCGGCCGCGTGGACGGCCCCCGTGGATAACCTTCCGAGCAAGGGGAAGGGACCACCACATGACCACCACGCTGCGCCCCGAGGGCCCGGAGACACCCACCGCGGCCGGCGGCCGCACCAGACGCTGGCGGATCCTGGCGAACGGCCACCCGGTCGGCGCGCTGCGCACCACCGCCACTCCGCACGGCGGCCGACTCTGGGGCGAGATATCGGAGTTGGAGGTCACCGAAGGGCGCGGCCGGGGCCGTGGGACGTTCGGCGGGCTGGCCGCCGAGGAGGTGCTGCGCCACTGGGACTGCGTCCGGGTGGACGTCAGGATCCCCGAACCGGCGGCCGTGGCGCGGGCCCTCGCCGCCACCCTCGGCTACACCGAGCGGATGCGGACCCTGACCAAGCACCTCGACGCAGCCCCCGCCCTGCCCGCCGGGCTGACCGTGCGCCCGATCGAGGCCGCCGTGCTCCCGGGCTGGCTCGACGGGGGAGCGGAGCGCTTCGCCCGCGCACTCGTGGCCTCCGGCCTCACCGAGGAGCAGGCCCGCGCCAAGTCCGGCGACGCCCGGCCGAACCTGCTCCCGCAGGGCGTCGAGACCCCGGGCGCCGTCCTGCGCAGCCTCCACGGCGCCGACGGCGGCCCGGAGCCGTACGGCTCGATCTGGGTGGCGCTCCACCTGCGCGACCTGCCGGACGGCGAACCGCTGGCCTGGGTGATGGTCGTCGAGGTGTCCCCGGCCCACCGGGGCCGCGGTCACGGCCGCAGCCTGATGCTGCTCGCCGAGCGGGAGTGCCTCGCCGCCGGGGTGCGCAACCTCGGGCTCAACGTCTTCGCCGACAACGAGGTCGCCGTCCGGCTCTACGACTCGCTCGGCTACGGCGTCACCGAACGCCTCTACGGCAAAGCGCTCTGACGTGCCGTCAGGAAGCGTGCGCCGCCTCGATGACGGCCACGATCCGCTCGCGCAGCCCGTCCTGGCTCTGCCCGCCGTCCAGGCGCCGGCCGCCGATCACGTACGTCGGCGTGCCCGTGACCCCGATCGCCTTCCCCTCGGCCTGGTCGGCGTCGACGGTCAGCATGTGCCGACCGTCGACCAGCGCGGTGTCGACCTCCTCGACGTCCGCCCCGACCTCGCGGGCGACGTCCAGCAGCACCTGCTGCCCCCGCGCGTCCAACTCCTCGACCCGGGCCAGCAGCGCCTCCACGAACGGCCAGCCCAGCCCCTGCGCGAACGCCTCCTCGGCCGCCTCGGCGGCCGCGTAGGCCTGCTTGTGCTTCTCCAGCGGGAAGTGCCGCAGCTCCACGGGCAGGGCGTCGCCGTACTGCGCGCGCAGCGCCCGTACGTCGTCCAGCGCGGTGCGGCAGTCCGGGCACTGGAGGTCGCACCAGAACTCAAGGCGGGGGAGGGAACCATCGATCATTCCCCCAGTGTTCCACTAGTGGGCGCCCGCCCCGGCCGGTGGTGCGCCCGAGGGCGGACCGACAGGGAGGCACCGATGACCAGGACGATCGGACGCGAAGGGGTGGCCCCGTGCTGAGCGCGGCGATCAGCTTCATGCTCACGGCGGGCGGCGTGGCCGTCGCGGGCCTGCGGGCCTGCGGGCGGCGCTTCCTGTCCGCGACCCGCTGGTTCGCGGTCGCCCTGGTGCCCGCCGGGCTGTACCTGACCGGGCTGTTCCCGCTGGCGAGCACGATCGGCCGGGCGTTCACCGACTGGGCGGCGAAGCTGGTCTTCGATCCCCGGGTGTGGACCGGCATCGTGCTGCTCGCCGTCTCCGCGGTCCTGCTGGTCACCACCCGCTGGGTGGGCCGCCGGGGCGCCGTCGAGGCGCCGCAGGAGCGCCCCGCGGCCGCCGGACCGGCGCCCGAGCGTCCGGCGGTGGCACCGGCCCCCAGGGCGCCGAAGAAGCCGGCCGGGGGCAAGCGCGACGACGGCCTCGGCGACTTCGCCGACATCGAGGAGATCCTCCGCAAGCGCGGCATCTGACCGCCGGAGCCGGACACGGGGCCCGTACGGGGAGTCCCGCGGCGTCGCACGGGCCCGTGGATCAGGACGAGGGGACGGCCTCGGCCGAGCGCTGCCGGGCCCGGTAGGCGGCGACGTGCAGCCGGTTGCCGCAGGTGCGGCTGTCGCAGTAGCGCCGGGAGCGGTTCCGGGAGAGGTCCACGAAGACCCGGGCGCAGTCCGGCGCCTCGCACCGGCGCAGCCGCTCGCGCTCGCCGGCCATGAGGATGAAGGCCAGCGCCATGCCCAGCTCGGCCGCCAGGTGGTCGCCGAGCGCGGCGTGCGGCGCGAAGTAGTGGATGTGCCAGTCGTGGCCGTCGTGGTCGGTCAGCCGGGGCGTCGTCCCGGCGGCCGCGACGATGGCGTTGACCAGGTCGGCGGCCTCCGCGGTGGACTCCGTCGCGAACACCTCGCGCAGCCGGGTCCGCAGCTCGTGCACCCGGCGCAGGTCGTCCTCGGTCAGCGAGTCGATCTCGCTGATCTCCTGGCGGACCACGAAGGCGTCGAGCGCGGCGACGTCCGGCAGCCGCTCGGCGCCGCACACCTCGGGTGCGGTGTTGAGCAGCTCCACGAGGATGCTCAGCGCGCACTCGGTGTCATGGGTGATCAGCACGTTGGGGGCTCCTCGCGCAGGGGACTCCGATACCCCGCGTCCACGGTTACCCCAGACCATACCGGGCCTTGTGCCAGAAGGGCGGCGCCTTCTTTCGAAGGTGTGTACGGATCCCGTCAGAGCGTCCGAAACCGGGCGTCGCCCGCCGATCCGGACCCCGGGCGGACGTTCGAAGCCCGTGTCCGCGTGCGGCCCCGGGAAGACGTCGACGCCCGGCACCGAGGCCGGCCACCCGAACGGGGTGGCCGGCCTCGGTGCCGGGCGCCTGCGGTGCTGCGGGCCCGCTCCGGTGGGAACGGGCCGTCCACCGGCCCCGAGACCGCGTCGTGCGCGGCTGAGTGCGCTGCCGTGCCCCCGAGTAGGACGGCTGCGATGACGGCAGGGGGATCGACCCCGCCGACGGCGGGGCGTGACCTCCTCCGGTCGGGGTCAGCTTTCGGCGAGGATGTGGGACAGCTCCCGGTCGAGGTCGAAGTGACGGTGTTCGGTGCCGGGCGGCACCGCGGCGTCCGTCCGCTTGAGGAACGACTCAAGCGCCCGGGCCGGGGCCTCCAGCAGGGCTTCTCCTTCCGGAGAGCTCAGCGCGATGCAGACCACCCCTTGCCCGTGACTGCGCGACGGCCACACCCGGACGTCGCCGGTACCGGTGGGTCGGTGCAGCCCCTCCGCGAGGAGATCTCGGGCGAACACCCACTCCACGGTCTCGTCGGCGCCCGTGTGGAACGTGGCGTGCACGGCGTAGGGGTCGGCGGTGTCGTAGCGCAGGCCCGCGGGGACGGGCAGTGAGGACTCGCTGGACACGATGAGGCGCAGGTGCAGCTCGCAGCTGACCGTGGTGTTCATAAGCGCCATGGCCTTTCGCTCAGTGTGCGCTCGGGGAATCGCACGTCGGCGAACGGACCATCCCACCCCCAAGACCGATGTAAACCCCTCTGTCCCGATTCGGGCGCGAGTCGTACCCCTGACGGCGCATTGCGGAATCGCCCCGGAGTGGCCGGGCCCGGCATTACCGAGGCACTTCTTGGTTAGTTTCCTGGCATGACTGTGCGAAACGACAAGACGGCCGGGAACACGAGAACGGGTGAAGCGATCACGCCGGATGACGGACCCCCCGACGGGGGCCGGGCGGTCGGCTCCCTGGCCCCGGCCTTCGTGCGCCGCTCCCGCGCGCTGCACCGGGCCTGGCAGGTGGCGATCTTCCTGGCCGGCCTGGCCGTGGTCGGGCTGGGCGTGGTGCTGCTGCCGCTGCCCGGGCCGGGCTGGGTGGTGATCTTCCTGGGCATGGGGATCTGGGCCACCGAGTTCGTCTGGGCCCGGCTGGCCCTGCGCTGGACCCGCCGCAAGGTCGCCGAGGCGGCCCACCGGGCCATGGACCCGCGGGTGCGCCGGCGCAACCTGACGATCACCGCCGTCGCGCTGGCCGCCGTCGTCGGGGCGGGCGGCTGGTACCTCGCCCGGTACGGCCCGGTCGTCCCCTGGCAGCTGGACGGGAGGTGAGCCGCCCGGGTCCGGGGCGGGGAGCAGGGAGGGTGTTCGGACCACCCTCCGGGATGCGGTAATGTTTTCCCTGCACCCGGGCGATTAGCTCAGCGGGAGAGCACTTCGTTCACACCGAAGGGGTCACTGGTTCGATCCCAGTATCGCCCACCGGACAGCACGCAGGCCCTGACCAGGAAACCGGTCAGGGCCTGCGGCGCGTTCCGGGCCCGGTGCGCCGGGCCGCCCGCTACGCCGCCGCCTCGCAGCCGTGCTCCGGCTCCAGCCGCCGCCCGCAGCCGCACCGGGCCGGCCGCAACGGCCAGGACGGGTCCACCCGCTCCGCCACCCCCGAGCGGTCGAACCAGCCCTGCAGCCCGCGCGCCTGCGCCGCGTGCCAGACCGCCTGCCGAAGGTGCAGCTCCGCCGCGGTCAGCCCGCCGACCGCCGCCGGGTAGCGGGCACCTATGCACCGGGTCAGGCCCAGCGCCGCCGTCGCGTCCGCCGCCGCGTCGTGCGCCCCGGCCAGCTCCACGCCGTAGTGCGCGCACAGGTCGGTCAGCGTCCGGCGGCCCTTGCGGTAGCGGTCCACGTGCTTGTCCAGCACCCGTGGATCCAGCACCAGCAGCCCGGCCGCCGCCAGGCCGCCGACCAGCGTCAGCCCGTGATGGCGGCGCAACTCGCGGTCCAGCAGCGTCAGGTCGTACGGCGCGTTCATCACCACCACCGGGTGCCCGGCCCGGGCCTCGGCCGCCAGCGCGCGGGTGACCTCCGCCACCACCGCGCGGGCCGGGCGGCCGTGCAGCCGGACGTGCTCGTCGGTGATGCCGTGCACCGCGCGGGCGCCGTCCGGGATCGGGACGCCCGGGTCGGCGAGCCACGTGGTGGTCCGCACCGGTGCGCCCGGGGCGAGTTGGACGACCAGGGCGGCCGAGACGATCCGGTCGTTCTCCACGTCCACGCCGGTGGTCTCGGTGTCGAAGGAGGCGAGTGGGCCGGTGTACCAGTGCTGCTGCATGACTGCCCCTCAGGCGTGCGTTCCGCGCCCGGTTGATACCCGGTTCTGACGGACCTTCAACCCGTTTGGCCCAGGCCGGACCGGGGATCCTGCCCATGACTGTCCCGTTCGAATCGACCGGCCCGTTCGAATGCCGGACGGGCCCGCAGCCGGGGGAGGCCACGGGGCGATGGCACTGACACAGCCGCAGCCCGAGGAGGCGGCGGCCGTCCTGCGGGGGAACCTCGCGGTCACCGCCTGCATGGAGACGCTGCAGGTCGGCTACCTGCACGCGGTCGCCGCCGCGGCCGGCTGCTCGCTCTCCCAGCCGTTCCCGGACAACGGCATCGACTGGCAGGTCAACCACGGCTCCCGGGCGCACCAGGTGGACGACGAGGTCACCATCAAGATCCAGCTCAAGGCCACCCAGCAGATCGCGCCCGACCCGGCCGGGCGCTTCTTCAGCTTCACCCTGGACAACGACCACCTGCGCAAGCTCGCCCGGTCCCGGGTCGCCGTGCCCCGGATCCTGGTCGTGATGCTGCTGCCGAGCCGGGTCGACCACTGGCTGCGGGCCCGCCCGGACGCCCTGGAACTGCGGCACTGCTGCTACTGGGTCAACCTGGCCGGCCACCCCGTCACCGGACAGCGGCGCACCAACGTCCGGGTGCCCACCGACAAGGTCTTCGACGACCGCGCGCTCTGCGACATCATGGCCCGGGTCGGCGCGGGCGGCAGCCCGTGACCGCCCGGCCCCGGCAGCGAGGAGCCGACCCCATGACACCGCCGCACGGACCGGGCGAGCCGCCCCTGCCCGACCCGGCCACCCTCGACCCCGCGGTGCTGACCACCCTGCTCGCCCGGCACGGCTGGATCCGCCGCGGTGGCCCGGCCGCCCGGTACGGCCGGTGGACCCCACCCGACGGCGAGCCCGGCACCAGCCTCCTCGTCCCGGCCGCGGACGGCTTCGACGACGCCGTCGAACTCCTCACCGACGCCGTCACCGCACTCTCCCGCTCCCGCACCCCCTCGGCCCGCTCGATCCTGCTCGCCCTCGCCGTCCCCGGCGACGAACTGCGCTGGCGCCGCGAAGCGCCCGGCCCCGCCGGGGCCACCCCCTGGGACGACGCCGAGCGGCTCCGCCGGGCGGCCCGCGGGATGCTCGCCGCCGGGGCCAAGGCCGCCCGCGCCAGGGCCGCCTACTTCGGCGCCCGGCTGGACGGCCCCGCCGCGGACTTCCTGGACCGCGTCCTGGTGGTCGAACACGGTGCCGCCCTCACCGCGTACACCCCCGCCCCCGAGGGCCGCGCCGCCGTCACCACGCTGGTGCGCGCCCTGGAGGCACTGCGCGACGCCGTCGACTACCGCCGGGTCAGCGGCGGGCCCGAGGCCTTCGAGAACGCCGTCCGGGCCGGGGTCAGCCGGGAGCTCGTCCAGTCCGTCGGGGAACTCGTCCGCGGCACGACGGCGGCCCGGCTCACCGTCGCCTGGTCACCCGCCGCCGGAACGCCGGGCGGCTTCGGCGACCGCCGGATCGACCTCGACTTCTCCCCCGGCGACCTGCCCGCCCTGACCGAGGCCGCCGACCTGCTGGAACGGATCGAGCCCGCCGTCGCCGTCACCGTCGTCGGCGTCGTCACCCGGCTCAAGCGCGCCGACCCGGCCGGCCCCGGCTCGGTACGGCTGCGCGTCCTCACCGGCGCCGAGGTCCGCGAACTCAGGCTCCGGCTGTCCGACCCCGACTACCGGCTCGCCGCCGAGGCCCACCTCGCGGGCCTGCCCGTCCGGGTCTCCGGCCGGCTGGAGCGGCACGGCGGTTTCCGCCGACTGACCCGCCCGCACGGACTGGAACCGTGCGGCTGGGAGGAAGGGGACCGCGAGCGCCTGCTGAAGTCGCTCGGGGAGAAGGCGGACGGAGGGGGAGAAGGGGCGTAGGTGGACGGCGGGGGCGGCGCTCTCGGTACCATCGTCACGCGCAGCGCTGTGCTGCGTCCTCTGAAATCCAGTACGTCAGGAGAGACCGGTGACGGACGTCCGGGTAATCATCAGCCGCGAACCCGATCGGGAAGAGCGCGTGGTGACGACGGGCACCACGGCCGCCGAGCTCTTCGCCGACGACCGCTCGATCATCGCCGCCCGCGTCGCCGGCCAGCTCAAGGACCTCGCCTACGCCGTCCAGGACGGCGACGAGGTCGAGCCGGTCGAGATCGGCAGCAAGGACGGCCTCGACATCCTGCGCCACTCCACCGCGCACGTGATGGCCCAGGCCGTGCAGCAGCTCTACCCCGAGGCCAAGCTCGGCATCGGCCCGCCGGTCAAGGACGGCTTCTACTACGACTTCGACGTCGAGAAGCCCTTCCACCCCGATGACCTCAAGGCCATCGAGAAGAAGATGCAGGAGATCATCAAGCGCGGGCAGAAGTTCTCCCGCCGCGTGGTCACCGACGAGTCCGCCCGCGAGGAGCTGGCCGCCGAGCCGTACAAGCTGGAGCTGATCGGCCTCAAGGGCTCCGCCGCCACCGCCGGCGAGGGCGCCGACGTCGAGGTCGGCGCCGGCGAGCTCACCATCTACGACAACCTGGACGCCAAGAGCGGCGAGCAGTGCTGGGGCGACCTCTGCCGCGGCCCGCACCTGCCCAGCACCCGGCACATCCCGGCGTTCAAGCTGATGCGCAACGCGGCCGCCTACTGGCGCGGCAGCGAGAAGAACCCGATGCTGCAGCGCATCTACGGCACCGCCTGGCCGACCAAGGACGAGCTGAAGGCCCACCTCGACTTCCTGGTCGAAGCCGAGAAGCGCGACCACCGCAAGCTCGGCAACGAGCTCGACCTCTTCTCCATCCCGGAGGAGATCGGCTCCGGCCTCGCCGTCTTCCACCCCAAGGGCGGCATCATCCGCCGGGCGATGGAGGACTACTCGCGCAAGCGGCACGAGGAAGAGGGCTACGAGTTCGTCTACACCCCGCACGCCACCAAGGGGAAGCTCTTCGAGAAGAGCGGCCACCTCGACTGGTACGCGGACGGCATGTACCCGCCCATGCAGCTCGACGAGGGCGTGGACTACTACCTCAAGCCGATGAACTGCCCGATGCACAACCTGATCTTCGACGCGCGCGGCCGTTCGTACCGTGAACTGCCGCTGCGCCTCTTCGAGTTCGGGACGGTGTACCGCTACGAGAAGTCCGGCGTGGTCCACGGCCTCACCCGTGCCCGCGGCTTCACGCAGGACGACGCGCACATCTACTGCACCCGCGAGCAGATGGCGGAGGAACTCGACTCCACGCTGACCTTCGTGCTCAACCTCCTTCGCGACTACGGTCTGACCGACTTCTACCTGGAGCTGTCGACCAAGGACCCGGTGAAGTACGTCGGCAGCGACGAGACCTGGGAGGAGGCCACCGCCGTCCTCGCGAGCGTGGCCGAGAAGCAGGGCCTGCCGCTGGTGCCGGACCCGGGCGGCGCGGCCTTCTACGGCCCGAAGATCTCGGTGCAGGCGAAGGATGCCATCGGCCGTACCTGGCAGATGTCGACCATCCAGCTCGACTTCAACCTGCCGGAGCGCTTCGACCTCGAATACACCGCGGCGGACGGCTCGCGCCAGCGGCCGGTCATGATCCACCGCGCGCTCTTCGGCTCGATCGAGCGGTTCTTCGCGGTGCTGCTGGAGCACTACGCCGGCGCCATGCCGCCGTGGCTGGCCCCGGTCACCGTGACCGGCATCCCGATCACCGACGAGCACGTGCCGTACCTGCTGGAGGTCGCGGCCGAGCTCAAGAAGCACGGGATCCGGGTCGAGGTGGACACCTCGGACGACCGCATGCAGAAGAAGATCCGGAACGCTCAGAAGACCAAGGTTCCGTTCATGCTGATCGCCGGCAACGACGACGTCGAGGCGGGTGCCGTCTCCTTCCGCTACCGCAACGGCGAGCAGAAGAACGGCGTCCCGGTCGCGGACGCGGTCGCCGAGATCGTGGATGCGGTGAAGAACCGCATCCAGGTGTGATCCGGTAGCACGACCGTCACGCGCGGGGCAGGCTCTCGATGAGTCTGCCCCGCGCGGCTTTGCATCCACCGTCGGGCGAATATGCTGATCAGCATGACGACTGAGCCGGAACTGCAGCGGGGCGTCGGTGAGCCGGACGGCTTCCGCCGCTTGTGGACCCCCCATCGGATGGCGTACATCCAGGGTGAGAACAAGCCCACCGGCCCGGCTCCGGACGACGGTTGTCCGTTCTGCTCGATCCCGTCGCTGAGCGACGAGGACGGGCTGGTCATCGCGCGGGGGAGCGCCGTCTTCGCGGTGCTGAACCTGTACCCGTACAACGGCGGGCACCTGATGGTGGTCCCGTACCGGCACGTGGCCGACTACACCGACCTGGACGAGGCGGAGACGGCCGAGCTGGCGGACTTCACCAAGAAGGCGATGACCGCGCTGCGGGCGGCCTCCGGGGCGCACGGGTTCAACATCGGGATGAACCAGGGCGCGGCGGCCGGTGCCGGGATCGCGGCGCACCTGCACCAGCACGTGGTGCCGCGCTGGGGCGGGGACACCAACTTCATGCCGGTGGTCGGCCACACCAAGGTGCTGCCGCAACTGCTGGCGGACACCCGGAAGATGCTGGCCGAGGTCTGGCCGCAGGGCTGATCCGGAGAACGCGGAAGGGGCCCGCCACCGAGGAGATCGGTGGCGGGCCCCTTCCGTCCGTCGTGGGCCGGGCTCAGCCGGCGTTGAAGGTGTCGACGTCGTACGGCCGGGGGCTCTGCGCCTCGGACTTGATGATCGAGGTGCGGGTCTTGAAGAACCGGTCGGCGTCGAGGTCGTGCTCCTCCAGGAACTCCAGCGTGGCGGTGTGGACCGCGTTGAGCACCGGGACGGAGGCGTTCATGGCGTTGTCGACCATGGAGCGGTTGTCCCAGGCGCGGCCGGCCCAGACGTGCCGCAGGCCGAACGGTTCGGGCAGGCCCAGCCCGCCGCCGAGCCAGCCGAGCAGGCCGGGAATCCGGTAGAAGGGGGCGCGGACGGCCTGGCGGACGACCTCGTCGTTGTCGATCAGGGGGAGCTTGACGGTGCGGTCCTCCCAGAACTTCACCGTCTTGGAGACCGTCTTCTCCTTGTCCTTGGGCTTGTCGAAGAAGACGCCCTTGACCGGGCCGAGCGCGTAGCCGGCCACCGAGATGGTCAGCACGTTGGCGAGCAGGGTCACCGTGATGGTGAAGGTGAGGACGAGCTTGCCGTCGTGGGTGATGAACTGGGTGGCGAGGTAGTGCCGGGGGCCGCCGGAGAAGGTCTGCTTGTCGGCGATGCTCTGCACGGCGAAGTCGCGCATCCGGTCGCCGTCCATGTCGGCGTTGCCGGGGCGGCTGATCTCGTCGGCGCCCTCGCCGATGTCGAAGACCACCCACTGCTTGATGGTGACGTTGGGCATGCCGCTGTTGGCGACGTGGCTGATGCCGAGGCCCTTGAGGTGGGTGGAGATCCGGCGGACCAGGTCCCAGGGGTGGAAGGCGCGGAAGTCGACGTGGCCCTCGGCGGGGTGGAGGGTGTCGGCGAGGCGCCACTCGCCCCAGCGGCGGCCGGCGCCGAGGATGCCCTTGGGGCCGGCGTAGTGGTGGACGTTGGTCTCCTGCTCGGCGTCCAGGCGGCCGAGCTTGTCGCGCAGGTCGACGGCCTTCTTGTCGAGGTCGTCGCGGGGGACGGCCTTGGCGACGGTGGCGGCGACGGCGGAGCCCTCGACCAGGGACTGCCAGCGGGCGCGCAGGTCCTTGGCGGAACGCTCGACGATCCGGCGGGCGAGGTACCAGCCGATGACCGGGGCGAGCATCGTGATGCGCAGGTAGATGCCGAGGACGCCGGCGGCCGGCGGGCGCAGCACGAGGAAGACGGCGAGGGCGGCGGCCAGCGCGAGGGTGATGCCGCCGTAGACGCCGGCGTTCTTCGGGTTGTCCCGTTTGAGCCAGGCGCGCACCTGGAAGGCGGCGAGCCAGACCAGGGTGCCGGGGAGGAAGAGTCCGCCGGTGACCAGGGTGACGGTGGTGAGGTGGCGGTCGCGGGTGTTGCGCAGTTCCTCGGCGGCCAGGCAGTGCTCGACGACCTGGCGGGTGTCGACGCCGAAGGCCGGGACGATGGGCTTGCGGTCGCCGCCGAGGGCGCGGGAGACCAGCGCCTTGCTGAACGCCTCGCCGAGGTTGGGGCGGAAGAGGGCGAAGCGGCCCTTCTTCTCCTTGGCGTCGGTGACGGCCGTGACGAAGCCGCCGATCTCGCCGTCGCGGTAGGCGGCCGAGGAGAGCGCCTGGGTGACGGCGGTCTGCGGGCCGGCGTCGGTCCGGGGTATCTGCGCGCCCGGGGTCATGTCGAGTGTGGTCACGGTGGCGTCCCCTCCTCCCCTTGTCAGCGGCAGGTTACCGTGCCGCGGCCCCCGGGCGCGGATGATCGTCTGAAGTACCGTCACGATCGAGCCGTACCGGGGCTGAGAGGCATGATGCCCGGGTTCGGGTGCATCGATACCCGCCGGGGCGGTCCGGAGTGGGGTGGAGGAGGATGGTGGTGGAGGCGAGGAAAGGGGAGCCGTTGTGAAGGATCCGGTGCTGGTCTTCGACGGGGACTGCGCGTTCTGTTCGTCGTGCGTGCGGTGGGCGGAGCGGTACCTGCGGCAGACGCTGGCCTCGGGGGGCTGGGAGGCGGTGGCGTTCCAGTTCGCGGACCTGGCGGCGCTGGACGGGCTCGCGGGCGGCCGGGGCGAGGTGTCGGCCGAGCGGGCGGAGCGCGAGGTGCTGTGGGTGACGCCGAGCGGGCGGGTGTACGGGGGCGCGCAGGCGGTTGCGCGGCTTCTGATGCGCTCCGGCGGCGCGTGGGCGTACCTGGGCGCGGTGTTGACGGCGGCGCCGGTGCGGCCGGTGGCGGGTGTGGTGTACCGGTGGGTGGCGCGGAACCGGCACCGGATGCCGGGGGGTACGGCGGCGTGTGCGCTGCCGAACCGCGGGGCCGTCCGGTCGTGAGCCCGTCCGGCGGGCCCGTCCGGTCGCGAGCCCGCCGGTGGTGAGTCGGCCCGGCGGCAAGTCCGCCCGGTGGTGGGGCCGTTCGGCCGGTGCGCCGGCCGGTGGTCAGTCCGTGTAGCGCTCGGCCAGGGCGGTGGGCATGGGTTCGTGGCGCAGGTAGGCGCGGGAGAACTCGGCGGTGCCGTGGGTGAGGGAGCGCAGGTCGACGGGGTAGCGGACGAGTTCGAGTTCGGGGACCTCGGCGCGTAGCAGGGTGAGGCCGGTGCCGCCGGTCTCGGTGCCGAGGACGCGGCCGCGGCGGGCGGAGAGGTCGCCGAGGACGGCGCCGAGGTAGTCGTCGGGCAGCAGGATGCTGACCGCGGCGACGGGTTCGAGCAGGCGGATGACGGCGTGCTCGGCGGCGTCGCGCAGGGCGAGGGCGGCGGCGTTCTGGAAGGACGCGTCGGAGGAGTCGACCGAGTGGGCCTTGCCGTCGGTGAGGGTGACCCGGACGTCGACGAGCGGGTACCCGGTGGAGACGCCCTTGGTGAGTTGGGCGCGGATGCCCTTCTCGACGGAGGGGATGAAGTGCTTGGGGACGGCGCCGCCGACGACGTGTTCCTGGAACTCGAAGCCGGATCCGGCCGGGAGGGGCTCGACTTCGAGGTCGCAGATGGCGTACTGGCCGTGGCCGCCGGACTGTTTGACCAGGCGGCCGTGGCCGGCGGCCGCGGTGCCGAAGGTCTCGCGGAGGGCGACCTTGGGGGCGACGGTGTCGACGTGGACGCCGTGGCGGGTGCGCAGGCGGTCGAGGACGACGTCGGCGTGGGCCTCGCCGGTGCACCAGAGGACGAGCTGGTGGGTGTCGGGGTTCTGTTCGAGGCGTAGGGCCGGGTCCTCGGCGGTGAGCCGGGTGAGGGCCTGGGAGAGCTTGTCGTCGTCGGCCTTGCTGTGGGCTTCGACGGCGATCGGCAGCAGGGGCTCGGGGAGGGTCCAGCCGTCGAGGTCGACGGGGTGGCCGGGGTCGTGGACGGTGTCGCCGGCGCGGGCGCTGGTGAGCTTGGCGGCGCAGACGAGGTCTCCGGCGACGGCGTGCGGGACGGGGCGCTGGAGCTTGCCGAACGGGCTGGTGAGGGCGGTGACGCGTTCGTCGCCGTTCTGGTCGGCGGCGTGGGCCGGGCCGACGAGGTGGATCTTGGTGTCGGGGCGCAGGGTGCCGGCGTACAGGCGCAGCAGGCTGATCCGGCCGACGTAGGCGTCGCCGGTGACGCGGACGACCTGGGCGGCGAGGGGGGCGTCGGGGTCGCAGTCCGGGCCGGGGCGGGTGCGTTCGGTGGGGTTCGGGAAGGCGTGGACGACGAGGTCGAGGAGTTCGGCGGCACCGAGGCCGTTGTCGCTGGTGGGGACGGCGGGGTGGAGGGTGCCGTCGAGGACCTCGCGGCGCAGTCCGGCTTCGAGGGAGTCGGTGTCGAGGGTGTCGCCGGAGAGGTAGCGCTCCATGAGGGTGTCGTCCTGGCCGGAGATGGCCTCGACGAGGCTGTCGTGGGCGGGGCCGGTGTCGGGGAGCGGGGTGGCGTCGCCGTAGGTGTCGCCGGTGAGGAGGTCGACGCTGCCGTCGGGCCGGCCGTCGTGGAGGACGGGGAGGAAGAGCGGGCGCAGGGTGTCCGGGCCCAGCCCGAAGGCGTCGTGGCACGCGGTGAGGATCTCGTCGAAGCCGGTGCGGGCGAGGTCGAGCTTGGCGACGGCGATGGCCCGGGGGATCCCCTCGGCGGCGCACTCGCGCCACAGGGCGCGGGTGGGTGCGGTGACGGGGTCGGTGGCGGAGACGACGAAGACCGCGGCGTCGGCGGCGTGCAGCGCGGCGCGCAGGTCGGCGGCGAAGTCGGGGTGGCCGGGCGGGTCGATCAGGTTGATCTTGACGCCCTTCCATTCGAGGGGCAGCAGCGAGAGCTGGACGGAGCGTTGCTGCTGGTGCTCGATGTCCTCGTGGTCGGAGACGGTCGTGCCGTCGGTGACGCGGCCGGCGCGGCCGGTGGCGCCGGCGGCGTGGGCGAGGGATTCGGCGAGGGTGGTCTTCCCCACACCGCTGGAGCCGATGAGGACGACGTTGCGCAGGTCCCGGGGGCCGGTGACGGCGGGTGCCTGGCCGGCTCGTGCCGTGCTGCGGTCGGGCATCGGGGTCTCCTCCCGTGGCGCCGAGGCTGTCCATCGCAGTCTAGGACCGGGTGTCGCGGCGGCGCGTGTCGTACGGCCGCTCGGTGACCGTGCGTGTGCGTGCCGTGGTGGGTGCGTCGCGCGGCGGTGCGTGCGGTGGAGCGCGTCTCCGGCGTGGCTACGATGGGTGCGCCGGACGGGCTTATCCGTCGGGCCGTCTGCCGTGTCGTGTTGCGCCAGGCGGGTATCTGGGAGATCGGAGCGGCTGGGAAGGCCATGCTCAACAAATACGCGCGTGCCTTCTTCACACGTGTTCTGACCCCGTTCGCCGCGTTCCTGATCCGGCTGGGCGTGAGCCCGGACACCGTGACGCTGGTCGGTACGGCCGGTTCGGTGACCGGTGCGCTGGTGTTCTTCCCGCGTGGGGAGTTCTTCTGGGGCACCATCACGATCACGCTGTTCATCTTCTCGGACCTGGTGGACGGCAACATGGCCCGTCAGCTGGGTCGGAGCACGAAGTGGGGGGCGTTCCTCGACTCCACGCTCGACCGGGTCGCGGACGCGGCGATCTTCGGAGGCCTGGCGATGTGGTACGCGGGCAAGGGTGACAACAACCTGCTGTGCGCCGTGGCGATCTTCTGCCTGGCGAGCGGCCTGGTGGTGTCGTACACGAAGGCGCGGGCGGAGAGCCAGGGCCTGCCGTGTGACGTGTCGGGGCTGGTGGAGCGGGCCGAGCGGCTGGTGGCCAGCCTGGTGGCGGCCGGCATCGCGGGCCTGCACGAGTTCGGTGTGCCGTACGTGGAGTGGCTGCTGCCGGTGGCGCTGTGGCTGGTGGCGGCGGGCAGTCTGGTGACGGTGTTCCAGCGGATGCTGACCGTGCGCCGGGAGGCGTTCGAGGCCGACCGAGCGGCGGCCGGGAGCTGATGGGGGGCGTCCTGCGGTGACGGACCGACTGGTGTACTGGGCGTACGCGCTGGGCTGGGGGCTGCTGAAGCACCTGCCGGAGCGGGTGGCGCGCGGGCTGTTCGAGCGGCTGGCGGACTACGCCTGGCGCAAGCGCGGCAAGCGGGTGTTGCAGCTGGAGGCGAACCTCCGGCGGGTCCGTCCGGAGCTGGACGAGGCCGCGGTGCGGTCGCTGTCGCGGGCCGGGATGCGCTCGTACCTGCGGTACTGGATGGAGTCGTTCCGGCTGCCGGTGTGGAGCCCGGAGCGGGTGGCCCGGGACGTGCAGGTCGAGGGCTTCGAGCACCTGCGGGAGGCGATGGAGTCCGGTCGGGGCGCGGTGATAGCGCTGCCGCACATGGGCAACTGGGACCTGGCGGGCACCTGGGTCGCGCAGCAGGGCTACCCGTTCACGACGGTCGCGGAGCGGTTGAAGCCGGAGCGGCTGTTCGACCGGTTCGTCGAGTTCCGGGAGGGCCAGGGCATGGAGGTCCTGGCGCTGACCGGCGGTTCGGTGAACGTGATCGGCACGCTGGCGCGGCGGCTGCGCGAGGGCCGGCTGGTGTGCCTGGTGGGGGACCGGGACCTGTCGGATGCGGGCATCGAGGTGTCGTTCTTCGGCGAGGCGACCCGGATGCCGGCCGGTCCGGCGGCGCTCTGCCAGCGGACCGGGGCGGCGCTGCTGCCGGTGACGCTCTGGTACGACGGTCCGCTGCTGCGGGCGCGGATCCACCCCGAGGTGACGGTCCCCGAGGGGGACGACCGCAAGGAGCGGACGCGGGCGATGACCCAGGCGATGGCGGCCGTGTGGGAGCGGGGCGTCCGCGAGTACCCGCAGGACTGGCACATGCTGCAGAAGTTCTGGCTGGCCGACCTGCCGGTCCGTGAGACGGTGAAGGAGTCCTCCGCGGTGCGCGCGGAGGCGGCACCCGCGGCCGAGGCCCCCGAGCCCGCGGCCGAGGCCTCCGGGTCCTGAGCCCGGCCCGTACGACTGTCCGAAGGAGCTTGAGGAACCCGTGAAGATCGGCATCGTCTGCCCGTACGACTGGGACGTCCCCGGCGGGGTGCAGTTCCACATCCGGGACCTGGCCGAGCACCTGATCCGTCTGGGGCACGAGGTCTCGGTGCTGGCGCCGGCCGAGGACGACGAGGCGCTGCCGCCGTACGTGGTCTCGGCCGGGCGGGCGGTGGCGGTGCCGTACAACGGGTCGGTGGCGCGGCTGAGCTTCGGCATCCTGTCGGCGGCGCGGGTGCGGCGGTGGCTGCACGACGGTCGCTTCGACATCCTGCACGTGCACGAGCCGGCCTCGCCGAGCCTGTCGATGCTGGCGGCCTGGTCGGCGACCGGGCCGATGGTCGGGACCTTCCACACCTCGAACCCGCGCTCGCGGGCGATGATCGCGGCCTCGCCGATCCTGCAGCCGGGCCTGGAGAAGATGCGGGCCCGGATCGCGGTGTCGGAGTACGCCCGGCGGACCCTGGTCGAGCACCTGGGCGGGGACGCGGTGGTGATCCCGAACGGCGTGGACGTGGGCTTCTTCGCGGACGCCGAGGCGGACGAGCGCTGGATGGGCCACGCGGCGAAGGGGGAGCCGGGCACGATCGGCTTCATCGGCCGGATCAACGAGCCGCGCAAGGGCCTGCCGACGCTGCTGGCGGCGCTGCCGCGGATCCTGGCGGAGCGGCCGGGGGTGCGGCTGCTGGTGGCGGGCAAGGGCGACGAGGACGACGCCGTCGCCGGCCTGGCGCCCGAGGTGCGCCGGCAGGTGGAGTTCCTCGGCATGGTGAGCGACGAGGAGAAGGCCCGGCTGCTGCGCAGCGTGGACCTGTACGTGGCGCCGAACACCGGTGGCGAGAGCTTCGGGATCATCCTGGTCGAGGCGATGTCGGCGGGTGCGCCGGTGCTGGCGAGCGACCTGGACGCGTTCAAGCAGGTACTGGACGGCGGGGACGCCGGCGAGCTGTTCCCGGTGGAGGACGCGGACGCGCTGGCCCGTACGGCGCTGCGGCTGCTGGGCGATCCGGCCCGGCTGGAGGAGTTGCGGAAGGCCGCTTCGCGGCACGTGCGGCGCTTCGACTGGTCGACCGTGGGCGCGGACATCCTGGCGGTGTACGAGACGGTGACGGCGGGGGCCGCGGCGGTGGTCGAGGAGGACGAGCGCAGCGGGCGGCGCGGCCGGTTCGGGCTGGCCAGGGACTGATCGGGGCCGGCCCCGCGCCGCGGCGGGGCCGTGGTCGGCCCGGCCGTTGGTGGGGTTAGGGTCGGGCGACCGTACCGCTTCACCGCATGGGGGAAACCGATGCCGCAGATTTCCGTGGAATACTCGGCCGGCCTGGCCGGCACCTTCGACCGCCGTGGGCTGGGCCTGGCGATCAACCGGCTGACGGAGCGGACGATCGACGCCAAGCCGGAGTCCTGCAAGACGGTGTTCCGGCAGAGCGAGGAGCTGGTGGTCGGCACCAGTGGGGTGACGGGGGACGTCCAGGTGTTCGTGGAGTTCCAGATCTTCCCGGGGCGGACGCCGGAGGCGAAGGCGGCACTGAGCGAGGGCGTGTTGGAGCTGGTGGCCCGGTTCGTGCGGCCGCGGCCCGGGAGCCGGCTGTTCACCGCGGTGAACATCGCCGACATCGATCGGGAGTGCTACCGCAACGTCGTCGCGGTCGGCTGACGCCGGTCGGGCCGGCCGGTGACACCCGGTAACGTAGCGGCCCGTGACTACCTGGATCTGGGCCGGCGTGGCCGTGGTGCTCTTCGGCATGTACCTGAGTTGGACGGCCGGCCGGTTGGACCGGCTGCACGCCCGGATCGACGCCGCGCGGGCGGCGCTGGACGCGCAGCTGGTCCGCCGGGCCTCGGTGGCGATGGAGCTGGCGACGTCCTCGCTGCTGGACCCGGCGGCCTCGCTGCTGCTGCTGGACGCGGCGCACGCGGCCCGGCAGGCCGACGACGAGCAGCGCGAGGTGGCGGAGAGTCAGTTGAGCCTGGCGCTGCGGGCGGTGCTGGAGGAGCCGGAGCAGGTGGCGGCGCTGGTGGCCGAGCCGGGTGGCGAGGACGCCGTTCGTGATCTGACGGCCGCGGTGCGGCGGGTGCCGATGGCCCGTCGGTTCCACAACGACGCGGTGCGGGCGGCGCGTGCGGTGCGTGAGCACCGGTTGGTGCGGTACTTCCGGCTGGCGGGCAAGGCGCCCTTCCCGATGGCCTTCGAGATGGACGACGCTCCGCCGCCCGCCCTCACGCCCGAGGGGGCGCCTGCTTAGGGTGTCCTCGGATACGGCCCGATTGTCGTATCCCGTCGTCCCGGCTGGACTGGGTGGCACATGGAGGCGTCACCCGGTCCGCCTACCATAGGGCGATAGCACTGGTTCATCTTCGAGTGAGGTCTCACGTGTCCACCACCCCCACCACCGCAGACCAGCCGCAGATCGGCACCGCCCGGGTCAAGCGGGGCATGGCCGAGCAGCTCAAGGGCGGTGTGATCATGGACGTGGTCAACGCCGAGCAGGCCAAGATCGCCGAGGACGCCGGCGCGGTGGCCGTCATGGCGCTGGAGCGGGTTCCGGCGGACATCCGCAAGGACGGCGGCGTGGCCCGCATGTCCGACCCGAACATGATCGAGGAGATCATCGAGGCGGTCTCCATCCCGGTGATGGCCAAGTCCCGCATCGGGCACTTCGTCGAGGCCCAGGTCCTGCAGTCCCTGGGTGTCGACTACATCGACGAGTCCGAGGTCCTGACCCCGGCCGACGAGATCAACCACTCGGACAAGTGGGCGTTCACCACCCCCTTCGTCTGCGGTGCGACCAACCTGGGCGAGGCCCTGCGCCGCATCGCCGAGGGCGCGGCCATGATCCGCTCGAAGGGCGAGGCCGGCACCGGCAACGTCGTCGAGGCCGTCCGCCACCTGCGCCAGATCAAGAACGAGATCGGCCAGCTGCGCGCCCTGGACCACAACGAGCTGTACGCCGCCGCCAAGGAGCTGCGCGCCCCGTACGAGCTGGTCAAGGAGGTCGCCGAGCTCGGCAAGCTGCCGGTCGTGCTGTTCTCCGCCGGTGGCGTGGCCACCCCGGCCGACGCCGCGCTGATGCGCCAGCTGGGCGCCGAGGGCGTCTTCGTCGGCTCCGGCATCTTCAAGTCGGGCGACCCGGCCAAGCGTGCCGCCGCCATCGTGAAGGCCACCACCTTCTTCGACGACCCGAAGATCATCGCGGACGCCTCCCGCAACCTGGGCGAGGCCATGGTCGGCATCAACTGCGACACCCTGCCGGAGACCGAGCGCTACGCCAACCGCGGCTGGTAGTCGCCCCGCAGGTTCCGAGGGCCCGGGCCCGCCGCAGCGCTTCGGCGCCGCGGCGGGCCGCGCCACGTCATTCCGTAGCAACGATCGATTGAGGTTGAAGACCGTGAGCACTCCAGTCATCGGCGTCCTCGCCCTGCAGGGCGACGTCCGCGAGCACCTGGTCGCGCTGGCCGAGGCCGACGCGCTCGCCCGTCCGGTGCGCCGTGCCGAGGAGCTGGCCGAGGTCGACGCGCTGGTGATCCCCGGCGGGGAGTCCACCACCATGTCCAAGCTGGCGCTGCTGTTCGGCGTGATGGACCCGGTGCGCGAGCGGGTGGCCGCCGGGATGCCGGTGTACGGCACCTGCGCGGGCATGATCATGCTGGCGGACAAGATCCTGGACGGCCGCGAGGACCAGGAGACCGTCGGCGGCATCGACATGACGGTGCGCCGCAACGCCTTCGGCCGCCAGAACGAGTCCTTCGAGTCCGGGATCGCCTTCAAGGGCCTGGACGACGCGCCGGTGCACGGCGTCTTCATCCGCGCCCCCTGGGTCGAGGCGGTCGGCGCGGGCGTCGAGGTGCTGGCCGAACTGCCCGCCGCGGACGGCCCGGACAGCCGGATCGTGGCCGTGCGCCAGGGCAACCTGCTGGCCACGTCGTTCCACCCGGAGCTGACCGGAGACCACCGGGTGCACGCGTACTTCGTGAAGATGGTCGAGGAGCACCTCGCGGCCGCCGCGGGCTGAGCGCTCACCGGGAGCGTGTCGGCCGCGCACGGACCGTGTGCGCCTCACCGGTGACGACACCGGTAAGATCTCATCTGTTTCATTTCCATTTGGCGACGTAAAGGAGCTGGCGATGTCCGGCCACTCTAAGTGGGCTACCACCAAGCACAAGAAGGCCGTGATCGACGCCAAGCGCGGCAAGCTCTTCGCCAAGATGATCAAGAACATCGAGGTGGCGGCGCGCACCGGCGGTCCCGACCCGGCGGGCAACCCGACCCTCTACGACGCCATCCAGAAGGCGAAGAAGAGCTCGGTCCCGATCGACAACATCAACCGCGCCGTCAAGCGCGGTGGCGGTCTGGAGGCCGGCGGCGCCGACTACCAGACCATCATGTACGAGGGCTACGGCCCGAACGGTGTCGCCGTCCTGATCGAGTGCCTCACCGACAACCGCAACCGCGCCGCCTCCGACGTGCGCGTGGCGATGACCCGCAACGGCGGCTCGATGGCCGACCCGGGCTCGGTGTCGTACCTGTTCACCCGCAAGGGTGTCGTCATCGTCCCCAAGGCCGACGGCGTGGACGAGGACAAGCTCTTCGAGGTCGTCCTCGACCAGGAGCCCGAGGAGATCAACGACCTCGGCGACTCGTTCGAGATCGTCTCCGAGGCCTCCAAGATGGTCGCCGTGCGCACCGCGCTGGTGGACGCCGGCGTCGACTACGACTCGGCCGAGGCCAACTTCCTCCCGAGCATGCAGGTCGAGCTGGACGTCGACGGCGCCCGCAAGATCCTCAAGCTGATCGACGCGCTGGAGGACAGCGACGACGTGCAGAACGTCTTCGCCAACTTCGACATCTCCGACGAGGTCGGTGCGGAGCTCGACGCCGAGTGACACGGCGTCGCCCGATCGACGGCGAGTGATCGTTCTCACTGCCCGGCCCGGTGGTCCCAGGACCGCCGGGCCGGTGTCGTCGGCGGGGTTGTCGGACCCGGACGGTAGCCTTCGCAGGTCGAGGACGGGAGGCGGGGCCGGTGGTGCGGGTACTGGGTGTGGACCCGGGGCTGACCAGGTGCGGGGTCGGCGTGGTCGAGGGTGCGCCGGGCCGGCCGCTGCGGATGGCCGGGGTCGGGGTGGTGCGCACCCCCGCCGAGGCCGAGATCGGGCAGCGGCTGCTCCTGGTCGAGGAGGGCATCGAGGCCTGGCTGGACGAGCACCGGCCCGACCTGGTCGCCGTCGAGCGGGTCTTCGCCCAGCACAACGTGCGCACCGTGATGGGAACGGCCCAGGCCAGCGCGGTCGCCATGCTCTGCGCGACGCGCCGCGGCATACCCGTCACCCTGCACACCCCCAGCGAGGTCAAGGCGGCCGTCACCGGCTCCGGCCGGGCCGACAAGGCCCAGGTCACGGCCATGGTGCAGCGCCTGCTGCGGCTGGACGCCCCGCCCAAGCCCGCGGACGCCGCCGACGCGCTGGCGCTCGCCATCTGCCACATCTGGCGGGGCGGCGCGACCAACCGCCTGGAGGCCGCCGTCCGGGCCGCCCGCGCCACGACCCGCTCCACTCCTCTGAAAGGCAGCATCCGGTGATCGCCTTCGTGCAAGGGCCCGTGGCGGCCATCTCCTCCGGTCTCGCGGTGGTCGAGGTCGGCGGGGTGGGCATGGCGGTGCAGTGCACGCCGAACACCCTGGCCGGTCTGCGACTGGGCGAGCCGGCCCGGCTGGCGACCTCGCTGGTGGTCCGGGAGGACTCGCTGACCCTGTTCGGCTTCGCGGACGACGACGAGCGGGCGGTCTTCGAGATCCTCCAGGCCGCGCCGGGCGTCGGCCCCAAGCTGGCGCAGGCGATCCTCGGCGTGCACAGCCCCGACGCGCTGCGGGTCGCGATCGCGAACGGCGACGAGAAGGCGCTGGTCGCCGTCCCGGGCATCGGCAAGGCGAAGGCCGCCAAGCTGATGCTGGAGTACAAGGACAAACTGGGCGCCCCGCACGGCGCGGTGCCCGCGCAGAAGCCGATCGCGGCCGGCCCGGCGCCGTGGAGCGAGCAGCTGCACTCCGCGCTGACCGGCCTCGGCTACGCCCCGCGCGAGGCGGACGAGGCGGTCGCGGCCGTCGCCCCGGAGGCCGAGGCGCAGCAGACGCCGGATGTCGGCGCCCTGCTCCGGCTCGCGCTGCGCGGCCTCAACCGCGCCCGCTGAGTCCGTCTGACGATCTGTCCCTTTGTCGACCTCGGAATACCTGGAGCCCGTGACGATGTACGACTCGGAACCCGCCGACCGGCTGGTCACGGCCGCCGCCGACGGTGAGGACCAGGCGGTGGAGGCGGCGCTGCGCCCCAAGCTGCTGGACGAGTTCATCGGCCAGGAGCGGGTGCGCGAGCAGCTGTCCCTGGTGCTCCAGGCCGCCCGCAAGCGCGGCAGCGCGCCCGACCACGTGCTGCTGAGCGGTCCGCCCGGGCTGGGCAAGACCACCCTGTCCATGATCATCGCGGCCGAGCTGGGCGCCCCGATCCGGATCACCTCCGGCCCGGCCATCCAGCACGCGGGGGACCTCGCGGCGATCCTCTCCTCGCTCACCGAGGGGGAGGTGCTCTTCCTCGACGAGATCCACCGGATGTCCCGGCCGGCCGAGGAGATGCTCTACATGGCGATGGAGGACTACCGGGTCGACGTGATCGTCGGCAAGGGCCCGGGCGCCACCGCCATCCCGCTGGAGCTGCCGCCCTTCACGCTGGTCGGTGCCACCACCCGGGCCGGACTGCTGCCGCCGCCGCTGCGCGACCGCTTCGGCTTCACCGGCCACATGGAGTTCTACGCCCCGGCCGAGCTGCAGCGGGTGGTGCACCGGTCGGCCACGCTGCTGGACGTGGAGATAGACCCGGCCGGCGCCGCCGAGATCGCCGGGCGCTCGCGCGGCACCCCGCGCATCGCCAACCGGCTGCTGCGGCGGGTGCGCGACTACGCGCAGGTCCGGCACGACGGGGTGGTCACCGCGGGGATCGCCGCTCAGGCGCTGGACGTCTACGAGGTGGACGCCCGTGGCCTGGACCGGCTGGACCGCGCGGTGCTGGACGCGCTGCTGCGGCTGTTCGGCGGCGGTCCGGTCGGTTTGTCGACACTCGCGGTCGCGGTGGGCGAGGAGTCGGAGACGGTCGAGGAGGTCGCCGAGCCGTTCCTGGTCCGCGAGGGCCTGCTCGCCCGGACCCCGCGCGGGCGGATCGCCACCGCCGCGGCCTGGCAGCACCTCGGTCTGACCCCGCCGGTTCAGACCACTCGCGGCGGTGTCCCGCCCCAGTCGGAGCTGTTCCCGGCCGACGGGAGTTGACCGTCATCGGCTGAACGGGTGAGCCGGGGCGGTGCGTTCCCGGCGGGTGCGGCCGGGACGCGGCAAGGGGGAGCCCGGAACGGGGTCCGCGGAAACTGTGCAGGCGGAGGGTCGCCACTTTCGGCGGCAGGATGCGATGCTTGGCGTTGTCCGATCGATTCGGGGTTGCATAGACTCCGCCGGACCGCCCCTCTCACCCGACGGGCCGATCCATTACCACACAGGCCGCCGGCCGGCGGCCCGTAAAGGACCCTGGCTGCAGTGAACCTCATCATCCTTCTCCTCCCGATCATCGCGATCGTGCTCATGTTCCGGTCGCAGAAGAAGCGCCAGCAGCAGCAGCAGCAGATGCAGACCGCTCTGGAGCCCGGGGCGGGTGTTCGCACCATCGGCGGTCTGTACGCCCAGGTGAAGGCGGTCAACGAGGAGACCGTCGAGCTGGAGATCGCGCCCGGCGTGTTCACCCACTTCACCAAGAGCGCGATCGCGGCCGTCCTGGACCCCCAGGAGTACGACGCGATCATCAACGGCCGCCCCGCCGACGACGAGCTCGCCGAGCCGGAGGCCGAGGACGCCGACGCCGAGCCGGTCGAGGACAAGCCGCTGTCGCTCACCAAGGACGGCGACGAGAAGAGCGACGTCGAGGGCGGGGCTCCCGCGAGCAAGTAGTACGGCCGGGCAACCCGCCCGGTCGCGCGGCGCAGTGCCGCGAGCCCACAGGACCTCAGGGCCGCAGAACCACCCGGACCCCTGTCCAGCCACGAGCCGGACGGGGGTCCGGTCGGGGAGGTGGCATGGACAGGGAGAAACGAGCAAGGTGGCAACACCCAAGTCGCGCCCGCGCGACGGCTACCCAGGGCGGGCGCTGGCCCTCATCCTGGTCGTCACCGTCGGACTGGTCGCCCTCATGTTCGGGACGGGCAACACGAAGCCCCGGCTCGGGATCGACCTCGCAGGCGGCACCAGCATCACGCTGACCGCGAAGTCGACCGACCCCAAGGCGATCAGCAAGTCCAACATGGACATCGCCACCGGGATCATCGAGCGCCGTGTCAACGGAATGGGTGTCTCCGAGGCGGAGGTCCAGACCCAGGGCGACAACACGATCATCGTGAACATCCCCAAGGGCGGCGACCGGCAGAACGCGGCGGACCAGGTCGGTACCACCGCCAAGCTGTTCTTCCGCCCGGTCCTGGCCGTGGCCCCCAGCGGCGTCACCGCTCCGGCCCCCACCGGCACCCCGTCCGCCCCCGCCACCGGCACCCCGGCCGCGACCCCGTCGGCCACCGCGCCCGCCGCGACCGGCACGCCGTCCGCGGGCGCGAGCGCCACCAAGCAGGGCCGCACCGTCGGTGAGGCGCTGGCCGCCGAGGGCACCACCCCGTCGCCCGCCGCCACCGGCGCGAGCGCGGCCCCGTCCGCCGCCGCCACCGGCAGCGCCGCTCCCAGCGCCGCCGCGGCCCCGAGCGCCGCCGCGACCCCGCCGAGCGCCGCCGACCTGAGCGCCGCGATGACGCAGGGCACCGTTCCGCCGGAGCTGTCCGCCGCGTTCGCCGCCCTCGACTGCTCCAAGCCCGAGGTCCGCAGCGCCCAGACCGGCCCCGAGGACAAGGCCGTCGTCGCCTGCTCCCAGAAGGCCGAGAACGGCTACTACGAGAAGCTGGCGCTCGGCCCCGTGGCCGTGAAGGGCTCGGACGTCTCCAAGGCCCAGCCCTCGCTCGACACCCAGACCGGCGCCGGATGGCAGGTCCAGCTGCAGTTCAACGGCACCGGCACCGACGCCTTCGCCAAGATCACCGGCCAGCTGGCCACCCAGGCCCCGCCGACCAACCAGTTCGCGATCGTGCTGGACAACCAGGTCGTCTCGCACCCGCAGGTCAACGGCCCGATCTCGGGCGGCAGCGCGGTCATCACCGGTCGCTTCACCCAGACCGAGGCGCAGGACCTGTCCAACGTGCTGGGCTACGGCGCCCTGCCGCTGGAGTTCGCCAAGAGCGACATCACCACCGTCTCCCCGGCGCTCGGCAGCGACCAGCTCAAGGCCGGCCTGGTCGCCGGTGCGATCGGCATGCTGCTGGTGGTCGCCTACTCGCTGGTCTACTACCGCGGCCTCGGCCTGGTCTCGATCGCCGGTCTGCTCGTCTCGGCGGCCCTGACCTACTCGATCATGAGCCTGCTCGGCGGCGGGATCGGCTTCGCGCTGAACCTGCCCGCGGTCTGCGGTGCGATCGTCGCGATCGGTATCACCGCCGACTCCTTCATCGTGTACTTCGAGCGCATCCGCGACGAGGTCCGCGAGGGCGCCCCGCTGCGCCCGGCGGTCCAGCGGGCCTGGCCGCGCGCCCGGCGCACGATCCTGGTCTCGGACTTCGTGTCCTTCCTCTGTGCCGCCGTGCTCTACGTGGTCTCGGTCGGCAAGGTCCAGGGCTTCGCGTTCACCCTCGGTCTGACCACCGCGCTCGACGTCGTGGTGATCTTCCTGTTCACCAAGCCGCTGATCACGTTGCTGGCCCGCCGCAAGTTCTTCCTCGACGGCCACCCGTGGTCCGGTCTGGACCCGAAGCGGCTGGGCGCCCGCCCGCCGCTGCGCAGCAGCCGTCGCCGTAGCCCCTCCTCTGCCGCCGTGAAGGAGGCCTGACACCGTGTCGCGCTTCTCCAACCTGGGCCACCGGCTCTACCAGGGCGAGGTCAGCTTCGACTTCGTCGGGCGCCGCAAGCTCTGGTACTCCATCTCCGGCGTGATCGTGCTGGTCGCGGCGATCGGTCTGGCCATGGGCCTGCACCTGGGCATCGAGTTCAAGGGCGGCTCGGTCTACACCGTGTCCAAGCCCGGCCTGACCGTCTCGCAGGCGCAGGACAAGGCCGACCAGGTCGTCTCCTCGCACCCGCTGGTGCAGTCCACCGACAACGGCAAGATCCGCATCCAGGTCAGCACCGAGGAGCCGAAGAGCTCCGACGAGGTGCGCTCGCAGCTCGCCGAGAAGATCGGCGTTCCGCTGGACACCGTCGAGGCCCAGGTGATCGGCCCCAGCTGGGGCAAGCAGATCTCCAACAAGGCCATGACGGGTCTGATCATCTTCATGATCCTGGTGACGGTCTACCTGGCGATCGCCTTCGAGTGGCGGATGGCGGTGGCCGCCCTGGTCGCCCTCATCCACGACCTCCTGATCACCGTCGGCGTCTACGCCCTGGTGGGCTTCGAGGTCACCCCCGGTACGGTGATCGGCTTCCTGACGATCCTCGGGTACTCGCTCTACGACACGGTCGTCGTCTTCGACACCGTGAAGGAGAACACCAAGGGGATCACCAAGCAGAACAAGCTCACCTACAGCGAGGCGGCCAACGCGGGCCTCAACCAGACCCTGGTCCGCTCGCTCAACACCACCGTGGTGGCGCTGCTGCCGGTCGCCGCGCTGCTGTTCATCGGTGGCGGCATCCTGGGCGCCGGCACGCTGAACGACATCTCGCTCGCGCTGTTCATCGGTCTCGCCGCCGGTGCCTACTCCTCGATCTGCGTCGCCACCCCGCTGCTGGCGCAGCTCAAGGAGGAGCAGCCGGAGATGAAGGCGCTGCGCAAGCGGGTCCTGCAGCACCGGGCCGCGGCCGGCCGGACCGAGGACGCGGTGCCCGGGGACGAGCTCGCGGACGAGGGCCAGCCTGCGGGTATGGTCGGTCAGCGTGGCCGCTCGGCCGGCACCCGTGCCAAGGGCCGTCCGTCCACCAAGCGCTGACCCGAACCACGATCCCGAGGACACCACCGTGACCACCGACACCGCACTGGCCGATCTGCTGAACAGCCGGATCCGGGACGTCCCGGACTACCCGAAGCCGGGTGTGCTGTTCAAGGACATCGCGCCGCTGCTCGCCGACGCCGAGGCCTTCGGCGCCCTCACCAGGGCGCTGGCGGACCGGGCGAAGGAGCTCGGGGCGACCAAGGTGGTGGGCCTGGAGGCCCGCGGCTTCGTGCTGGCCGCCCCGGCGGCCTTCTCGGCCGGGCTCGGCTTCGTGCCGATCCGCAAGCAGGGCAAGCTGCCCGGCGAGGTGTTCCGGCGCTCGTACGAGCTGGAGTACGGCTCGGCGACGCTGGAGGTGCAGTGCGACGCCTTCGCGCCCGGTGAGCGGGTGCTGGTGGTGGACGACGTGCTGGCCACCGGCGGGACCATCGGCGCCTCGCTGGACCTGGTCAAGGAGGCCGGCGCCGAGCTGGTGGGCGTCGTGGTGCTGATGGAGCTGGGCTTCCTGGACGGCCGCGCGCGGCTGGCCGGGCACCTGGCCGGCGCTCCGCTGGAGACGCTGGTCACGGTCTGAGGCACCCCCGCGAAGGGGCGGCAGTCGGAACATCCGACTGCCGCCCTTCCGTTTCCTGGCCCGGCCGGATGAACACCGGGGCGCCCGGCTCGGTACCATGAAGATTCATCCCCTCCCGGTTGTGTCCGTCCGTTCGGGCCCCGGCAGGGGTCGGCCCGGTGCCCCGAGGAGTTGTCCTTGCCCGACGAGGTTGTGCCCACGGCCGCAGCGGCCACCCCCGAAAACCGTCCCACGCCCTCGGGGGCCACCCCGGCACGCCCGGCGCCGACCTCCTCGCGATCGCTCGCCCCCTCGGGCCGCGGCTCCACCGGCGGCATGCGCGCCCGCCTGGCCCGCCTCGGCGGCCAGCGCTCCAGCGTGCTCAACCCCGTCCTGGAGCCGCTGTTCCGCTCGATCCGGGCGAACGACCCCAAGGCCGACCCGGCACTGCTGCGCGACATCGAGAAGGCGTACGCGGTCGCCGAGAAGTGGCACCGCGGGCAGAAGCGCAAGAGCGGCGACCCGTACATCACCCACCCGCTGGCCGTGGCGACGATCCTGGCCGAGCTCGGCATGGACGCCCCGACCCTGATGGCCGGGCTGCTGCACGACACCGTCGAGGACACCGACTACGGCCTGGAGACCCTGCGCAAGGACTTCGGCGACTCGGTGGCCCTGCTGGTGGACGGCGTCACCAAGCTGGACCGGGTCAAGTTCGGCGAGGCCGCGCAGGCCGAGACCGTCCGCAAGATGGTCGTCGCGATGGCCAAGGACCCGCGCGTCCTGGTGATCAAGCTCGCCGACCGCCTGCACAACATGCGCACGATGCGCTACCTCAAGCGGGAGAAGCAGGAGAAGAAGGCCCGCGAGACCCTGGAGATCTACGCCCCGCTGGCGCACCGGCTGGGCATGAACACCATCAAGTGGGAGCTGGAGGACCTCGCCTTCGCGATCCTCTACCCCAAGATGTACGACGAGATCGTCCGGCTGGTCGCCGAGCGCGCCCCCAAGCGGGACGAGTACCTGGCGACCGTGATCGACCAGGTCCAGGCGGACCTGCGCGGCGCCCGGATCACCGCCTCCGTCACCGGCCGGCCGAAGCACTACTACTCGGTCTACCAGAAGATGATCGTCCGGGGCCGGGACTTCGCCGAGATCTACGACCTGGTGGGCATCCGGGTCCTGGTCGACACCGTCCGCGACTGCTACGCGGCACTGGGCACCATCCACGCGCGGTGGAACCCGGTGCCGGGGCGGTTCAAGGACTACATCGCGATGCCCAAGTTCAACATGTACCAGTCGCTGCACACGACGGTGATCGGTCCCGGCGGCAAGCCCGTCGAACTCCAGATCCGCACCTTCGACATGCACCGGCGGGCCGAGTACGGCATCGCCGCGCACTGGAAGTACAAGCAGCGCGCGGTCGCCGGAGCGTCCAAGGTCCGCACCGACACCCCGACCCAGACCCGCAAGGACGACAAGGCCGGCGCCGTCAACGAGATGGCCTGGCTGCGGCAGCTGCTGGACTGGCAGAAGGAGACCGCCGACCCGGGTGAGTTCCTGGAGTCGCTGCGCTTCGACCTGGCCAGCAACGAGGTCTTCGTCTTCACCCCCAAGGGCGACGTGATAGCCCTGCCGGCCGGTGCGACCCCGGTCGACTTCGCCTTCGCGGTGCACACCGAGGTCGGCTACCGGACGATAGGCGCCCGGGTGAACGGGCGGCTGGTGCCGCTGGAGTCGACGCTGGAGAACGGCGACACCGTCGAGGTGTTCACCTCCAAGGCGGAGAACGCCGGCCCCTCCCGGGACTGGCTGGGCTTCGTCAAGTCGCCGCGCGCCCGCAACAAGATCCGCGCCTGGTTCTCCAAGGAGCGCCGCGAGGAGGCGATCGAGCACGGCAAGGAGGCGATCGTCCGGGCGATGCGCAAGCAGGGCCTGCCGATCCAGCGGATCCTGACCGGCGACTCGCTGGTCACGCTGGCCCACGAGATGCGCTACCCCGACATCTCCTCGCTCTACGCCGCGATCGGCGAGGGGCACGTCGCCGCGCAGAACATCGTCCAGAAGCTGGTCCAGGCGCTCGGCGGCGAGGAGGGCGCGACCGAGGACCTGGCGGAGACCGCCACCCCGACGCACGACACCCGCCGCGCGGTGCGCCGCCGGGCCAAGGGCGACCCGGGCGTGATCGTCAAGGGCGTCGAGGACGTCTGGGTCAAGCTCTCCCGCTGCTGCACCCCGGTGCCGGGCGACCCGATCGTCGGCTTCATCACCCGCGGCAACGGCGTCTCGGTGCACCGCGCCGACTGCGTCAACGTGGAGTCGCTGAGCCAGCAGCCGGAGCGCATGATCGACGTCGAGTGGGCGGCCACCCAGTCCTCGGTCTTCCTGGTGGCCATCCAGGTCGAGGCGCTGGACCGCTCCCGCCTGCTCTCCGACGTCACCCGGGTGCTCTCCGACCAGCACGTCAACATCCTGTCGGCGGCGGTGCAGACCTCCCGGGACCGGGTGGCGATGAGCCGCTTCACCTTCGAGATGGGCGACCCGAAGCACCTCGGCCACGTGCTCAAGGCGGTGCGCGGCGTCGAGGGCGTGTACGACGTCTACCGCGTCACCTCCGCCCGCAAGTAGCGGACGCACGAGAGGGGCCCCGGGATCTTCCCGGGGCCCCTCTCGGCGTTCGACGGCCGTCGGATCAGCCGCTGAACTCGTCCTGGCTCTTGTGCGCCTGGTCCAGCAGGGTCTGCACGCCGGCCAGCTCGGACTCCAGCTTGGCGATCCTGCCGGCGTTGCCGGCCGCGCGGGCCTTGTCCAGGTCGGCCTGGATCTTGTCCGCCTTGGCCTGGAAGAGCCCGACCATGCCGGCCGCGCGGGCCTTGGCCTCCGGGTTGGAGCGCTTCCACTCGGCGTCCTCGGCCTCGCGGATCGCCCGCTCGACCGCGTTCAGCCGGCCGTCCAGCTTCGGACGGACCTCGCGCGGCACGTGCCCGATCGCCTCCCAGCGCTCGTTGACCTCGCGCAGCGCGGCCTTGGCGGCCTTCAGGTCGGTGATCGGCAGGATCGCCTCGGCCTCGACGGCCAGCGCCTCCTTGAGCTTCTGGTTCTCCACCTGCTCGGCGTCCCGCTCGCTGAACACCGCGGAGCGGGCCTGGAAGAAGACGTCCTGCGCGCCGCGGAACCGCGCCCACAGCTCGTCCTCGATGTCCCGCTGGGCCCGGCCGGCGGCCTTCCAGCGCGCCATCAGGTCGCGGTAGGCGGCCGCGGTGCTGCCCCAGTCCGTGGACGAGGACAGCGCCTCGGCCTCGGCGACCAGCGACTCCTTGGTCTGCCGGGCCTTGTCGCGCTCGGCGTCCAGGGTGGCGAAGTGCGCCTTGCGGTGCTTGGAGAAGACCGAGCGCGCGTGCGAGAAGCGGTGCCACAGCTCGTCGTCGCTCTTGCGGTCCAGGCGCGGCAGGCCCTTCCAGGTGTCCACCAGGGCGCGCAGCCGGTCCCCGGCCTCCCGCCACTGGGTGGACTCGGCGAGCTGCTCGGCCTCGGAGACCAGCGCCTCCTTGGCCGCGCGGGCCTCGTCCTGCGCCTTGGCGCGGGCGGCCTTGCGCTCCTCCCGCCGGGTCTCGATCTCGCCGGCGAGCGTGTCCAGTCGCTTGGCCAGGGCGTCCAGGTCGCCGACCGCGTGCCCCTCGACCACCTGCGCGCGCAGGTGCTCCAGCGCGGTCTGGGCGTCCTTGGCGGCCAGGTCGGTGGTGCGCACCCGCTTCTCCAGCAGGCCGATCTCCACCTCGATGCCCTGGTACTTGCGCTCGAAGTAGGCGAGGGCCTCCTCGGGCGAGCCGGCCTGCCAGGAACCCACGACGCGTTCGCCGTCGGCCGTCCTGACGTAGACCGTGCCCTGCTCGTCCACACGGCCCCACGGGTCGCTGCTCATAGCGCGTCCTCCACATGACGTCGCGCCCGCGCCGGGGCGGCGCGCGTCCGTCGTCCACAGTTGATGTGCGGCGGACCGATGAGTCCGCCGTCCCCGTCCGCCGTGCCTTTCTGCCGAGGGTGACGGCTAGGCGGGTGCGGGCACCCTATACAACGCCAACATAGGCGACCAGGCCCGGTGCTGTCCGCATCCGGGCCGGGCGATTTCGGGCCGGGGCCGGGCGAGGACGGCGGCGGTGCGCCGGCTCGACAAGGGTTCCACCGGCCCCGGGGCTGATCAACCCTTCGACACCGTAACGGAGTTGAAGGTGACATCGGCCATCGGGTGGCCGTCCGGGGAGCCCTCCAGGGTGCCGGCGGCGGCGATCTTCTGCACCACGTCCAGGCCGCCGCTGATCTTGCCGAAGGGGGTGTAGTTCGGCGGCAGCTTGGTGTCCTTGTAGACCAGGAAGAACTGGCTGCCGTTGGTGCCCGGGCCGGAGTTGGCCATCGCCACGGTGCCCGCCGGGTACGTCGCGCCGGCCAGGTTCTCGTCCGCGAACTTGTAGCCCGGGTCGCCGGTGCCGCCCGGGACGGTCGCGCTGGCGGTCGGGTCGCCGCACTGGAGCACGAAGATGCCGTCCGTGGTGAGGCGGTGGCACTTGGTGTGGTCGAAGTACTTCTCGCCGGCCAGGAAGGAGAAGGAGTTCACCGTGTGCGGGGCCTTGGCCGCGTCCAGCGCGATCGTCACCTTGCCGCAGTTGGTGTCCAGCGCCATGGTGTACGACGCGCCCGGGTCGATCGACATGGCCGGCTCGGCCTGCCACTTCTTGCCGTTGGGGGCGCCCGGCGCCGGGTCCGTGCAGCCCTCGACCGGCTTGCGGGTCGGGGCGGTCGGCTCGCCGGTCTGGGTCGGCGCGGCCTGCGCGCTGCTCGCGGCCGAGGTCTTGTCCTTGTCGTCCGAGCTGAACGCGCCGGTGGCGATCAGGGTCCCGCCGCCGGCCAGGACCACGACGGCCAACGAGGCGCCCAGGACCGTGTTGCGGCGCCTGCGCGCGGCCGCGACCTCGATCCGCCGCTCCATCTGGCGCTCGTACTTCTCGCGGGCGAGCTGCCGCCGCCGCTGTTCGCTGCTGACCACCGGCCGTGTCTCCTACGCATGTGCGGAAAAAGTGGATGGATTCCGGAGCGGATCATCGCATCCCCCGGCGGCCAAGTGTAGGGACCGGGCCCGTAAGGACGAGGTGAACCTGACACGCGGCCCCTCCCGCCACCCCGATCTGGTTCGCAACCGGAGCCGGACCGCCGGTAGGCTGCCCCTGGGTAACCAATAGACAGCATCACTACAGGTGGTTCTCGCAAACCGACCGCCGCACACCCGAAGGACGCGCGTGTTCATCGCCGGATTCCCCGCTGGAGCCTGGGGCACCAACTGCTACCTGGTCGCTCCGGCGGCGGGCGAGGAGTGCGTCATCGTCGATCCGGGCCACCAGGCGGCCCGCGGCGTCGAGGAAATGGTCCGCGAGCACCGGCTCAAGCCGGTCGCCGTGCTGCTCACGCACGGCCACATCGACCACGTGGCCTCGGTGGTCCCGGTCTGCGGCGCCCGCGGCGTCCCGGCCTGGATCCACCCCGAGGACCGGTACATGATGTCCGACCCGGAGAAGGCGCTCGGCCGCTCCCTGGGCACCCAGCTGATGGGCGAGCTCACCGTCGGCGAGCCCGACGACGTGCGCGAGCTCACCGACGGCAGCGTGCTGGAGCTCGCCGGCCTGCAGCTCACCGTGGACCACGCCCCGGGCCATACCGGGGGGTCGGTGACCTTCCGGACGCCCGGTGCCGAGGACCTCCCCCCGGTGCTGTTCTCGGGCGACCTGCTGTTCGCCGGCTCCATCGGGCGTACCGACCTCCCGGGCGGGGACAGCGAGGCGATCATGACGTCGCTGGCCCGGGTGTGCCTGCCCCTCGACGATTCCACCGTGGTCCTCTCCGGCCACGGCGGTCAGACCACCATCGGCCGCGAGCGCGCCACCAACCCCTACCTCCGACAGGCAGCAGGGGCGGCAGGCGCCCCGGCCTTCCCGCGACGAGGAATGTGACGGAAGAGAAGTTGAGCACCTTCACCGCCCCCAAGGGCACCTACGACCTGCTGCCCCCCAGCTCCGCGACCTTCCTGGCGATCCGCGAGCGCATCGCAGCGCCCGCCCGCCGGGCCGGCTACGGCTACGTCGAGACCCCGGTCTTCGAGGACGTGAAGCTCTTCTCCCGCGGCGTCGGCGAGTCCACCGACATCGTCACCAAGGAGATGTACAACCTCACCACCAAGGGCGGTGACGAGCTCGCGCTGCGCCCCGAGGGCACCGCCTCGGTGCTGCGCGCCGCGCTCCAGGCCAACCTGCACAAGCAGGGCAACCTGCCGGTCAAGCTCTGGTACTCCGGCTCGTACTACCGCTACGAGCGCGCCCAGAAGGGCCGCTACCGCCAGTTCTCCCAGGTCGGCGCCGAGGCGATCGGCGCCGAGGACCCGGCGCTGGACGCCGAGCTGATCATCCTGGCCGACGACGCCTTCCGCTCGCTGGGCCTGAGCGACTACTCGCTGCTGCTCAACAGCCTCGGCGACAAGCAGTGCCGCCCGGTCTACCGCGCCGCGCTGATCGAGTTCCTCTCCGGCCTGGACCTGGACGAGGACACCCGCCGCCGCGCCGAGATCAACCCGCTGCGCGTGCTGGACGACAAGCGCGAGTCCGTGCAGGCCCAGCTCACCGGCGCCCCGATGCTGCGCGACTACCTGTGCGAGGACTGCAAGGCGTACGACGAGAAGGTCCGCGAGCTGCTCACCGCGGCCGGCGTCGCCTTCGTGGACGACCCGAAGCTGGTCCGCGGCCTGGACTACTACACCCGCACCACCTTCGAGTTCGTGCACAACGGCCTCGGCGCCCAGTCCGCGATCGGCGGCGGCGGCCGCTACGACGGCCTCTCCGAGATGATCGGCGGCCCGGCGCTGCCGTCCGTCGGCTGGGCCCTCGGCGTGGACCGCACCTTCCTGGCGCTGGAGGCCGAGGGCGTCACCCTCGACCTGCCGGCCGCCACCGCGGTGTACGCGGTCGCGCTCGGCGATGAGGCCAAGAACGTCCTGTTCGCCAAGGTGATCGAGCTGCGCCGGGCCGGCGTGGCCACCGACCTCGCCTTCGGCGTCAAGAGCATCAAGAACGCCATGAAGTCCGCCGACCGGTCCGGCGCCCGCTTCGCCCTGATCGCCGGGGACCGGGACCTCGCCGAGGGCGTCGTCCAGCTCAAGGACCTGAGCACCGGCGAGCAGACCCCCGTCGCCCTCGACGCACTCGTCACCACCCTGAAGGAGAAGCAGCTGTGATCCGCACGCACGACGCGGGCACGCTCCGCCCGGAGCACGCAGGCACCACCGTCACCCTGGCCGGCTGGGTCGCCCGCCGCCGCGACCACGGCGGCGTGGCCTTCATCGACCTGCGCGACGCCTCCGGCACCGTGCAGATCGTGGTCCGCGACCTCGACTCGGTCCACGGCCTGCGCGCCGAGTACTGCGTCAAGGTCGTCGGCGACGTCCGCGTCCGCCCCGAGGGCAACGAGAACCCCGACATCCCGACCGGTGCCGTCGAGGTCGTCGTCAGCGAGATCGAGGTGCTCTCCGAGGCCGCCCCGCTGCCCTTCCCGGTCGCCGAGTACGAGCCGGGCACGGTCAACGAGGAGGTCCGGCTGCGCTACCGCTACCTGGACCTGCGCCGTGAGGGCCCGGCCAAGGGCCTGCGCCTGCGCTCCAAGGTCAACAACATCATCCGCCGGGTGATGGAGGAGAACGACTACCTCGACATCGAGACGCCGTACCTCACCCGCTCCACCCCCGAGGGCGCCCGCGACTTCCTCGTCCCGGTCCGCCTGCAGCCCGGCCACTGGTACGCGCTGCCGCAGTCGCCCCAGCTGTTCAAGCAGCTGCTGATGGTGGCCGGCATGGAGCGCTACTACCAGATCGCCCGCTGCTTCCGCGACGAGGACTTCCGCGCCGACCGGCAGCCGGAGTTCACCCAGCTGGACATCGAGGCCTCGTTCGTCGACCAGGAGGACATCCTGGCCCTCGGCGAGAAGATCATCGGTGCGATCTGGCGCGAGGTGCACGGCTACGAGGTCCCGAACCCGCTGCCGCGGATGACCTACGCGGACGCCATGGGCCGCTTCGGCTCCGACAAGCCGGACGTCCGCTTCGGCCAGGAACTCACCGACCTCACCGAGTACTTCAAGGGCACCGAGTTCCGCGTCTTCCAGGCCCCGTACGTCGGCGCCGTGGTCATGCCCGGCGGCGCCTCGCAGCCGCGCAAGCAGCTGGACGCCTGGCAGGACTGGGCCAAGGCGCGCGGCGCCAAGGGCCTGGCCTACGTGCTGATCGACGCCGAGACCGGCGAGCTGCGCGGCCCCGTCGCCAAGAACCTCTCCGAGGAGCACCTGGCCGGCCTGGCCGCCGCCGCGGGCGCCAAGAACGGCGACGCGGTCTTCTTCGCGGCCGGCAAGGAGCGCGCCTCCCAGGAGCTGCTCGGCGCCGCCCGCCTGGAGATCGGCCGCCGCTGCGAGCTGATCGACGAGTCCAAGTGGGCCTTCCTCTGGGTCGTCGACTTCCCGATGTTCGAGCCGATCGAGGACGACAAGGGCGCCTTCCAGGGCTGGCACGCGGTGCACCACCCGTTCACCGCCCCGACCAAGGAGTCGCTGGACACCTTCGACACCGACCCGGGCTCGGCGCTGTCCAACGCGTACGACCTGGTCCTCAACGGCTCGGAGCTGGGCGGCGGTTCGATCCGTATCCACCAGCGCGACGTGCAGAAGCGGGCGTTCGACGCGATCGGCCTCTCCGAGGAGGAGGCGGCCTCGCAGTTCGGCTTCCTGCTGGACGCCTTCAACTACGGCCCGCCGCCGCACGGTGGTGTCGCCTTCGGCCTCGACCGGATCGTCACGCTGCTCGGCGGGTACGACACCATCCGGGACGTCATCGCCTTCCCGAAGACGTCCACCGGTGGCGACCCGCTGACCGGCGCGCCGACCCCGATCACTCCGGCGCAGCGCCGCGAGGCCGGCGTGGACGCCAAGCCCAAGGTCCGCGAGGACGCCAAGTCCGAGGCTGAGCCCAAGGCCTGACGAAGCGTCACATCCGCTGACCTGCAACGGCCCCGGACGGTCCACCCACCGTCCGGGGCCGGTCCACAACGACGTGTGACACAGGGAGGGTTGACCGATGCAGGTCATAACGAGAGTGGAACGTCCGGCGGACGCCCCGGCGACCAGACGCGTCCACATGGCCGCGTTCCCCGGTCCGGACGAGGCGGACCTGGTGGACGCGCTGCGCCGCGATCCCGCCTGGCTGCCCGGGCTGTCCGTGGTCGCGGTCGACGGGACCGGCCTGGTGGTCGGCCACGCCCTGCTGACCCGGCTGCAGGTCGGGGACGGCGACGCGCTGGCGCTCGCGCCGGTCGCCGTGGCACCGGAGTGGCAGCGCAGGGGAGTCGGCGAACTCGTCGTCCGGGCCGCGCTGTCGGCGGCCGAGGACGCGGGGGAGAAGCTCGTGGTCGTCCTCGGCGACCCGGCGTACTACGCGCGGTTCGGCTTCTCGCCGGCCGGGCGGCACGAGGTCGTCGGCCCGTTCGAGGTGCCGGACGCGTACTTCCAGGCGCTGCCGCTGGCGTCGTACGACGGCGGCCCGCGCGGGCTCTGCCGCTACCCCGAGCCCTTCGTCGCGGTCTAGACCGCTGCGGCTCCTCCTCGGTCCGTCCCGCCGGTCCGTCCCGCCAGTCCGTCCCGCCGCCGGTCCGTCCTGGTCCGGCCCGGTCCGCCCTGCGGACCCGCCGTGCTGCGCCTACGGTGAGTGTGCATCAGCACGGGTCGGACGGAGGATCAGAGGGTGGCCGCGAAGCCGGAGCGACTGGCGAGGAAGCCGTACGAGCGGGAGCTGCTGCGGCTGCAGCAGGAGCTGGTGAAGCTCCAGGAGTGGGTGCGGGTCGAGGGCGCCCGGCTGGTGGTGGTCTTCGAAGGACGTGACGCCGCGGGAAAGGGCGGAGCGATCAAGCGGGTGACGGAGTACCTGAACCCGCGCATCGCCCGGGTCGCGGCGCTGCCCATGCCGACCGAGCGGGAGAAGACCCAGTGGTACTTCCAGCGGTACGTGGAGTACCTGCCCGCGGCCGGGGAGATCGTGCTCTTCGACCGCAGCTGGTACAACCGCGCCGGGGTCGAGCGGGTGATGGGCTTCTGCTCCGACGAGGACTACTGGCAGTTCCTGCACCAGTGCCCGAACTTCGAGCGGATGCTGATCGAGGCGGGCATCCTGCTGCGCAAGTACTGGTTCTCGGTGAGCGACACCGAGCAGGAGCAGCGTTTCCGGGCCCGGCTGGGGGACCCGATGAAGCGCTGGAAGCTCTCCCCGATGGACGTCGAGTCGATCACCCACTGGGAGGACTACTCGCGGGCCAAGGACGAGATGTTCATCCACACCGACATCCCGGATTCGCCCTGGCACGTGGTGGAGAGCGACGACAAGCGCCGGGCCCGGATCAACATGATCGCCCACCTGCTGTCCACCGTGCCGTACCACGAGATCAAGGCGCCGCGGATCGACCTGCCGCCGCGCCCGGCCCCGCGCGGCTACCAGCGGCCCCCGCGCGACCTGCAGAAGTACGTCCCGGACCACGCTGCCAGACTGGAGTAGACGGGGCCCGCCGGGCGCTGCTGTCGAGAACCGGCCCCGTGTGGCGCCCGGGTGTCCGCAGGAGGCGCGCTCATGTTCGTCCGTACCGTCTACGCCACCGGCAACCCGGAGCGGATCGACCGGACCCTCGACGGGTTCAGGGCCGAGGCCGTCGGGCTGCTCACCGCCCAGCCCGGCTACCGGGGCTACGGGCTGTTCGCCGACCGCGAGCTCGGCAAGATCAGCATGGGTTCGTGGTGGGAGTCCGCGCAGGCCGAGCGGGACAGCGACCGGGAGCTGCGGGCGCGCCGCGCCGAGCTGCTGGCGCCGTTCGAGGGCACGGCGGCCACCGCCCTGTGGGAGGTCGCGGTGGAGACCCCGCCCGGCGAGGCCGGGCCGGGCGCCTGGTTCCGCGTGGTGCGCACCGACGCCGACCCGGCCGCGGTGGACCGGATGGCGGAGGTCTTCCGGGACCGCGCGCTGCCGGTGCTGGAGAAGTCGCCGGGGTTCGTCTCCGCGGCGATGCTGGTCGACCGGGCGACCGGGCGCGCCTCGGTGGGCGCGATCTTCGCGGACCGGGAGACGCTGGTGGCCTCGCGCGGCCCGCAGGCCGACGCCCGGGCCAGGGCGGTCGCGGCGGCCGGCGTCACGGTGTGGTCGCTGGAGGAGTTCGAGGTCGTCCTGCTCGACCACCGTCGCTCGTAGGGCCCGGCCCCGGACGGCCCCGGCGTGTCGGCGGCCTCGCATAGGCTTCCGGTGTGGACGAACCGGACCTCTTCACCGCCGCCGCCGAGGAACTCCAGACCAGGGAGCCCGGCCGGGCGCCGCTGGCCGTACGGATGCGCCCGCGCACCCTGGACGAGGTGGCCGGGCAGCGGCAGCTGCTGAAGCCCGGCTCGCCGCTGCGGCGGCTGGTCACGAGCTCGCGCGGGCCGGCGGCCACCAGCTCGGTGATCCTCTGGGGCCCGCCCGGCACCGGGAAGACCACGCTGGCGCACGTGATCAGCCAGGCCGTCGAGGGGCGCTTCGTCGAGCTGTCCGCGATCACCGCCGGGGTCAAGGAGGTCCGGGCGGTGATCGACGGCGCCCGGCGCGCGGTCGGGATGTCCGGCCGGGAGACGGTGCTCTTCCTGGACGAGATCCACCGCTTCTCCAAGGCCCAGCAGGACTCGCTGCTGCCGGCCGTCGAGAACCGCTGGGTCACGCTGATCGCGGCGACCACCGAGAACCCGTACTTCTCGGTGATCTCCCCGCTGCTGTCCCGCTCGCTGCTGCTCACCCTGGAGTCGCTGACCGACGAGGACATCCGCGCGCTGCTGCGCCGGGCGGTGGCCGACGAGCGCGGCCTGGAGGGCGCGCTGGAGTTGACCGAGGAGGCCGAGGACCACCTGGTGCGGCTGGCCGGCGGGGACGCCCGGCGGGCGCTCACCACGCTGGAGGCGGCGGCCGGGGCGGCGCTGGAGAAGGGCGAGCCGAGCATCACGCTGGCCACCACGGAGACGGCCGTCAACCACGCGGCGGTCCGCTACGACAAGGACGGCGACCAGCACTACGACGTGGCGAGCGCGCTGATCAAGTCGATCCGCGGCAGCGACGTGGACGCGACGCTGCACTACCTGGCCCGGATGATCGAGGCGGGGGAGGACCCGCGGTTCATCGCCCGCCGGCTGATGATCTCGGCCAGCGAGGACGTCGGCCTGGCGGACCCGACGGCGCTGCAGACGGCGGTGGCGGCCGCGCAGGCGGTGGCGCTGATCGGCTTCCCGGAGGCGCGGATCATCCTCTCCCAGGCGGCGATCGCGCTGGCGCTGGCGCCCAAGTCCAACGCGGCGTACCTGGCGATCGACGCGGCGCTCGCGGACGTCCGGCAGGGCCTGGCGGGTGCGGTGCCGGCACACCTGCGGGACGCCCACTACGGCGGCGCGGGCAAGCTCGGCCACGGCAAGGGCTACCGGTACCCGCACGACCTGCCGGAGGGCATCGCCGCCCAGCAGTACGCACCGGACGCGGTGCACGGCCGGGAGTACTACCAGCCGACCCGGCGCGGCGGCGAGGCGCGGTACGCGGACGTCGTGGAGTGGACCCGGGGGCGGCTGCGCGGCGAGCGGCGCAGCGAGCAGAAGGCGGAGCGGCAGGCCGGGAAGGCCGAGCGGGAGCCGGAGCGGCAGCCCGGGAAGGCCGAGCAGCAGGCGGAGCGGCAGCCCGGGAAGGCCGAGCGGGAGCCGGAGCGGGAGCCCGGGCACAAGGGCGAGTGACCGGCGGCTATACTCGGTCGGAGTGCCATGTCCCGGGACGGCGGCGGGGGAGACCCCACCGACCGGCCGCACCAGCGGGACATCGGCGGTAGGCCCCTTCCGAGGGGCCCGCACCAGGAGCGTCGCGCACCGTTTCGGTGTCGCGGGTGGCCCAGGTTCTGGGCCGGCCCGTGTGACAAGCACGTTCGTGCCCGGCTCCGGAGAGCGGCTGATCCCATCGCGCAGGCGGCGGGGTTTTCTCCGGGTCGCGACATGCGACCTCCGTCAACACCTGGTGAAGCCGTATTCGTGAGCAAGGAAGGTTTGGTTCATGGCGAACCAGAAGCGTCCCAAGGTCAAGATCGCGCGTGCGCTCGGCGTGCCGCTGACCCCGAAGTCCGTCAAGTACTTCGAGGCCCGCCCGTACCCGCCCGGCCAGCACGGCCGTGGTCGCAAGCAGAACTCGGACTACAAGGTCCGTCTGCTTGAGAAGCAGCGTCTTCGCGCCCAGTACGACCTGAGCGAGAAGCAGCTGTCGCGTGCGTTCGACCGCGCGAAGAAGGCCGAGGGCAAGACCGGTGAGGCGCTCGTCGCCGAGCTGGAGACCCGTCTGGACTCCCTGGTCCTGCGTTCGGGCATCGCCCGCACCATCTACCAGGCCCGCCAGATGGTCGTCCACGGCCACATCGAGGTCAACGGTGGCAAGGTCAACAAGCCGTCGTTCCAGATGAAGCCGGGCTTCGTGGTGACCGTCCGCGAGCGCAGCAAGGAGAAGGTCCCCTTCCAGGTCGCCCGTGAGGGTGGCTACGCGGGTGAGGGCCAGACCCCGAAGTACCTTGAGGTCAACCTGAAGGCCCTGGCCTTCCGCCTGGACCGTGCGCCGCAGCGCAAGGAGGTCCCGGTGATCTGTGACGAGCAGCTCGTCGTCGAGTACTACTCGCGCTGACCCGCGAGCGGTTCCGCTCTTCGCAGGACCACGAGTGAGCCCCCGTCGCCTTTCGAGGCGGCGGGGGCTCGCCCCTTTTCCGGGCGCCTCCGGTTCTCCGGGTGCCGCCGGTTCTCCCGACGTCGCCGGTTTCCCGGGCGCCGCCGGTCAGATGCTCTCGCCGGCCATCGCGGCGGCCAGCCGCAGGTGCGGGCGGGCCTCCTCGGTGCGGCCCTGGCGCTCCAGGGTGCGGCCGAGCATCATCCGGGCATAGTCCTCGGCCGGGTCGGCGTCCAGGATCCGGATCAACTCGGCCTCGGCGCGGCCGAGTTGGGCGGAGTGGTAGTAGCTGCGGGCGAGCAGGAGCCGGACGGAGAGGTTGGCCGGCTCCTCGGCGAGCACGCCCTCAAGCATGCGGGCGGCGTCGGTGTACGCCTTGGAGTCGAAGTAGAACGTCGCCATGCGGTACTCGTCGGCGGTGTTGTGGACGGCCATGGTGTTCCTTCCGGGTGGATCCTTGCCTCCTCAAGCAACGGACAAGTTTCAACTATTCCGGACCGGAGAGGGGGCCGGAGCGGGCGGTACCGAGCAGGGCCCCGGACCGCGCTCGGGGCCCTCCGCCGAGCCTCCGCCGCCGAGCGCCCGGCTGACGGCCTCGTCCACGTCCAGCCGGGCCCCGGCCTCGTAGCACTCCCGGTACTCCTGCTCGGTCAGCCCGGCCCGGGCCCGCTCCGCGCACTCCTGGTGGGTGCCGAAGAAGTTCCGCGAGCCGAGGAACGGGGTGCCGACCGTGCGCCAGATCCGGTGCGCGGCGCCCTGCAGCACCCGGGCCTCGCGCAGGTCGCCCGCCTCGTCCGGGCCGTTCGGCTCGGTCTCCAGCAGCGCCAGCAGGTCGATCCCCAGCACGATGCCGAGCAGGTCGTGGAAGAGGTGGTTCAGCCGCACGCACTCCCGGGCCAGCGCGCGGGCCGCCTGGACCGCGCCGTCCAGCCAGTGCGAGTACGCCGTCGCGTACAGCACGTACGCGTACGCCCACTGCTCGCCGTGCTCCTCGCACAGCTCGCGGGCCTGGCCGAACCAGAGCTCACCGCTGTCCAGGTCGCCCTGGAACAGATAGGCCAGGCCGAGCTCCAGCATGGCCATCGCGACGTTGCTGTTGAGTTCGCCGATGGTCCGGTAGTGCCAGAGCGCCTCCTCGAACAGCTCGGCGGCGCGGTGCGGGTCGTCGCCGATCAGGGCGGCGCAGCCCTGGCGGTGGACGGCGTAGGCGAGGGCCCGGTCGTCACCGGTGTCCAGGGCCTGGCGGCGGCACTCCTCCAGGGCGGGTCGGGCGGCCGCCAGGTCCCCCTGGAGCGTGGCCGTGTAGCCGGTCACCCAGAGCGCCTTGGCCCGGGCCTCGGTGGGTTCTCGGTCCAGTGCGAGTGCGCGGTCCAGCCAGTGCCGGCCCTCGCCGAGGTGGCCGCAGCCGACCCAGTAGAACCAGAGCGTGCCGGCCAGCAGCAGGGCGATCTGCTCCTCGCCGGGCTCGCCGAGGCAGAACTCCAGCGCCGCCCGGAGGTTGGTGTGGGCCAGCGCGGTGCGTTCGGCGGTCTCCGCCTGGCGGGGGCCGAACCACTCCACCTCCCCCCAGGTGGCGACGCCCAGGTACCAGTCCCGGTGGCGGCGGCGCAGCCGCGGCTCCTCGCCGGCGGCGCGCAGCCAGTGGCCGCCGTACTCGCGCAGGGTGTCCAGCAGCCGGAAGCGGACGCCGAAGGCGCTGTCCTCGCGCAGCACCACGGACTTGGCGACCAGCTCGTCGAGCAGGTCCAGCACGTCCTCGGGCTCGATGCCGTCGCCGGCGCAGACGTACTCGGCGGCCTCCAGGTCGAAGCTGCCGGCGAAGATCGACAGGCGGGCCCAGAGTAAACGTTCCTGCACCGCGCAGAGCTCATGACTCCAGCCGATCGTCGTCCGCAGCGTCTGGTGCCGCGGCAGGGCCGTCCGGGAGCCGCCGGTGAGCAGCCGGAAGCGGTCGTCCAGGCGGGCGGTGATCTGCTCCACGGACAGCGCGCGCAGCCGCCCGGCCGCCAGCTCCACGGCCAGCGGGATGCCGTCCAGCCGTCGGCAGAGCAGGCCGACCGCCTCGGCGTTGGCCTCGGTCACCGCGAAGGAGGGCAGCACCGCCCGGGCCCGGTCGGCGAACAGTTGTACCGCGTCCGGCAGCGCGCCGGGCCCGACGGGGCCGGCCGGCGCCATGTCGACCGGCAGCGGCGCGAGGGTCAGCAGGTGCTCGCCGGAGGCGCGCAGCGCGGTGCGGCTGGTGGTCAGCAGGCGCAGGCCGGGCAGGGCCCGCAGCAGCGCGTCCGCCAGCTCGGCGCAGGCCTCGACCAGGTGCTCGCAGCCGTCCAGCACCAGCAGCAGGCGGCGGCCGGCCAGCCGCTCGGTCAGCACGTCCAGCGGCGGACGGGCGGTGCCGTCGGTCAGCCGCAGGGCCTCCAGGACGGCGTGGCCGAGCAGCAGCGGGTCCTGCACCGGGGCGATGTCCACCAGCCAGGTGCCGTCCGGGAACCCGCCGCCCGCGCGGGCCGCCGCGCGCAGCGCCAGCCGGCTCTTGCCCACCCCGCCCGGACCGGTCACCGTCACCAGCCGGGCCGTGGCCAGCAGACGCGCCAGTTCGGCCAGTTCCCGCTGCCGCCCGACGAAGCCGGTCACCTCGGCCGGCAGCCGGCCGTGCTCCGGCTCGCGCGGCCCCGCCGGGGGCTCCCCGGGCTGTGCTGTCCAGTCGCCGGCCAAGCGCTGCTCCCGTCTTCCAGGCCGGACCGTTCGCGGCCCGGACGTGCTCGGGCCGTCCGCGCGACGGCCTGCCTGGCAGAACGAGGTGACCGGCCGGTAGGTTACGCGCGCGGATCGCACACCCGGTCGGACCGACCGCGTCGACAACCCGGTCCGGAAACCGGGCGTGGGCGCGATAGGGTTCCGTCTGGAGAACAGCAAGGCGAGGGAGCGCGCAAAGGTGTCCGTGGGAGAGCTGGCCGGATTGCTCGTCGCCGTGTTCTGGGCGGTCCTGGTCACCCTGCTCGCCGTGGTCCTCGTCCGCCTCTCGCGGGTGCTGAAGGAGGCCGCCGTCCTGGTCTCCGCCGTCACCGAACAGGCCGTGCCGCTGCTGACCGACGCGGGCGCCGCGGTGCGCAGCGCCAACGAGCAGCTGGAGCGGGTGGACGAGATCACCGCCAACGTGCAGGACGCCGCCGCCAACGCCAACGCGCTCTCCTCCACCGTGGCCGCCACCCTGGGCGGACCGCTGGTGAAGGTCGCGGCCTTCAGCTACGGCGTCCGCAAGGCCGTCGCCAAGCAGCAGGGCCACCTGCCGTCCGTGCCGCTGCAGACCGGCGAGCGCGACGAGCTGGCCCGGCTGATCCGGGCCGAGGTGCGTGCCGCGACCGCGCCCAGGGGCGGCCTGCTCTCCAGGGTCCGTCGAGCGGTGAGGGGCTGACGTCATGGCGCGCATCTTCTGGATGGCGGTCGGCGCCGGTGCCGCGGTGTGGGCCATGAAGAAGGCCAACGGCGCGGTGCAGAAGCTCACGCCGGACAGCCTCTCCGGCACCGCCGCGCGCGGCGCGCTGCACCTGGGCGACCTCGCCAAGCAGTTCGCCCAGGACGTGCGGGCCGGCATGGCCGAGCGCGAGGAGCAGCTGAAGGACGACCTCGGGCTGCACGGCACCGCCGTGGTGGAGCCCCGAAGAGTCCTGCGCGGCGAGCCGCAGTACCGAGCTATCTCGGCGGCGCCCGGAAGCCGGGCCGCCGCCCTGCCCCCCGCCCGCGGTTCCCGAACCGCTCCCCAAGCCATTGAAGAAACGCCCCGCCGCGCCCTGCCGCCGCGGGGCGGCACCCCGAACCGGAAGGACCACTAATGGAGTCGGCTGAGATCCGCCGCCGCTGGCTGCGCTTCTTCGAGGAGCGCGGCCACACCGTCGTTCCGTCGGCGTCCCTGGTCGCCGACGACCCCACCCTGCTGCTCGTCAACGCCGGCATGGTGCCGTTCAAGCCCTACTTCCTGGGCGAGGTCAAGCCGCAGTTCTCGCGCGCCACCAGCGTCCAGAAGTGCGTGCGCACCCTGGACATCGAGGAGGTCGGGAAGACCACCCGGCACGGCTCCTTCTTCCAGATGTGCGGCAACTTCTCCTTCGGCGACTACTTCAAGGAAGGAGCCATCAAGTTCGCGTGGGACCTGCTCACCACGCCCGTCGCGGACGGTGGCTACGGCCTGGAGGAGGAGAAGCTCTGGATCACCGTCTACAAGGACGACGACGAGGCCGAGCAGATCTGGCGTGACGTCATCGGCGTCCCCGCCGAGCGGATCCAGCGCCTCGGCATGAAGGACAACTTCTGGTCGATGGGCGTCCCCGGCCCGTGCGGCCCGTGCTCGGAGATCAACTACGACCGCGGCCCCGCGTACGGCGAGGAGGGCGGCCCGGCCGTCAACGGCGAGCGCTACCTGGAGATCTGGAACCTGGTCTTCATGCAGTACGAGCGCGGCCACGGCGACGGCAAGGACGGCTTCGAGATCCTCGGCGACCTGCCGAGCAAGAACATCGACACCGGCCTCGGCCTGGAGCGCCTCGCCGCCATCCTGCAGGGCGTCGACAACCTCTTCGAGATCGACACCAGCCGGATGATCCTCGACCGCGCCGCCGAGCTGACCGGTCACGCCTACGGCGCCGACCACAAGTCGGACGTCTCGCTGCGCGTGGTCACCGACCACATCCGCACCGCGCTGATGCTGGTCGGCGACGGCGTCACCCCCGGCAACGAGGGCCGCGGCTACGTGCTGCGCCGCATCCTGCGCCGCGCCATCCGCAACATGCGCCTGCTGGGCGCCACCGAGCCGGTGGCCAAGGAGCTCATCGACGTCGCCATCAAGGCGATGGCGCCGCAGTACCCCGAGCTGGAGACCGACCGCAAGCGCATCGAGACGGTCGTCGTCGGCGAGGAGGCGGCCTTCCTGCAGACCCTGAAGGCCGGCACCAACCTGCTGGACGCCGCGGTCACCGACACCAAGCAGTCCGGCGGCGTGGTGCTCTCCGGCGAGCAGGCGTTCAAGCTGCACGACACCTACGGCTTCCCGATCGACCTCACCCTGGAGATGGCCGAGGAGCAGGGCCTCCAGGTGGACGAGGCCGGCTTCCGCCGCCTGATGCAGGAGCAGCGGGACCGCGCCAAGGCGGACGCCAAGGCCAAGAAGATGGGCCACGCCGACGTCGCCGCGTACCGCGAGGTCGCCGACAAGTCCGGCGCGAGCGTCTTCACCGGCTACTCCCTCACCGAGGGCGAGGCCACCGTGGTCGGCCTGCTGGTGGACGGCGTGCCCTCGCCGGCCGCCTCCGAGGGCGACGAGATCGAGATCATCCTCGACCGCACCCCGTTCTACGCCGAGGGCGGCGGCCAGCTCGCCGACCACGGCCGGATCCGGCTGGAGTCCGGCGCGGTGGTGGAGATCCGCGACGTGCAGCAGCCCGTCCCGGGCGTCATCGTGCACTCCGGCGGCGTGCTGTTCGGCGAGGTCGTGCTGGGCGCCTCGGCGTACGCCACGATCGACACCGAGCGCCGCCGGGCGATCGCCCGCGCCCACTCGGCCACCCACCTGACCCACCAGGCGCTGCGCGACGCGCTCGGCCCGACGGCCGCCCAGGCCGGCTCCGAGAACGCCCCCGGCCGCTTCCGCTTCGACTTCGGCTCGCCCGCGGCCGTCCCGGGCACCGTGCTGGTCGACGTCGAGCAGAAGATCAACGACGTGCTGGGCCGCGAACTCGACGTCACCGCCGAGGTCATGACGATGGACCAGGCCCGCAAGGCCGGCGCCATCGCGATGTTCGGCGAGAAGTACGGCGACGAGGTCCGGGTCGTCACCATCGGCGACTTCTCCAAGGAGCTGTGCGGTGGCACGCACGTCGGCAACACCGCCCAGCTGGGCCTGGTGAAGCTGCTCGGGGAGTCCTCGATCGGCTCCGGCGTGCGCCGCGTGGAGGCGCTGGTCGGCGTCGACGCGTACAAGTTCCTGGCGCGTGAGCACACCGTGGTCTCCCAGCTCACCGAACTGGTCAAGGGCCGTCCGGAGGAGCTGCCGGAGAAGATCTCGGGCATGCTCGCCAAGCTCAAGGACGCCGAGAAGGAGATCGAGCGCTTCCGCGCCGAGAAGGTGCTGGCCGCCGCGGCGGGCCTGGCCGACTCGGCCGAGGACGTGCACGGCATCGCGGTGGTCGCCGCGCAGGTCGCCGACGGCGTGGGTGCGGACGAGCTGCGCAAGCTGGTCCTGGACGTGCGCGGCCGCCTCGGCTCGCGCCCGGCCGTGGTCGCCGCCTTCACCGTGGCGAACGACCGCCCGCTGACCGTGATCGCCACCAACGAGGACGCCCGCGGCCGCGGCATCAAGGCCGGCGAGCTGGTCCGGACCGCCGCCAAGACCCTCGGCGGCGGCGGTGGCGGCAAGGACGACGTGGCCCAGGGCGGCGGCTCCAACCCGGCCGCGGTCGGCGAGGCCATCGCCGCGGTGCGCGGCCTGGTCGCGGAGCGCGCCAGCTGATGGAGCAGGAGGAGAGGCCCTTCCGGCGTGGGCGGCGGATCGCCGTCGACGTCGGTGACGCCCGGATCGGGGTCGCGTCCTGCGACCCCGACGGGGTGCTCGCCACGCCCGTGGAGACCGTCCCGGCCGGCGTGAAGTCGCAGGCCAGGATCGCCGCCATCGTCGACGAGTACGGCGCGATGGAGGTGATCGTCGGGCTGCCGCGCTCGCTGAGCGGCAAGGAGGGTCCGGCGGCGGAGAAGGTCCGGGCGTACGCGGCGCGGCTGGCCAACCGGCTCTACCCGGTGCCGGTGCGGCTGGTGGACGAGCGGATGTCGACCGTCACCGCGACCCACGGGCTGCGGGCGTCGGGGGTCAAGGCGAAGAAGGGCCGCTCGGTGGTCGACCAGGCCGCCGCGGTGGTGATCCTGCAGACCGCCCTTGAGTCCGAACGGGTGAGCGGACGCCCGCCCGGTGAGAGCGTCGAGGCGGTCGGCTGAGGAGCCTGATCTAACGTCCCGATTGAGGGGTCCGTGCGGACGCGTCCGCACGGACCCCTCTTCGTTCGTTTCCGATGCCGTTCCGGATCGATTGTGGTCGATCCGGAACGGCCTGGGACCGTCGAGGGGACGCGCGATGACCGACCAGGACTTCCACCCCGGGCTCACCCCCGGACACCTGGGTGCGCCGGTGCTGGAGCCGGAGGGCCGGCCGCCGTCCGCGCCCCGTCCGCGCTTCGATGCGCCGGATCCCCACCGGCGGCGCAACGGCCTGGCCTGCGGGCTCACTGCGCTCGCGCTGGTCGCGGTGTTCGGCGGGGTCGGGCTGACCGGCTACACGTGGTTCCAGGCGCAGCGCAAGCCCCCGGCCGCCGCCGACTTCGCCGGACAGGGCACCGGCAGCGTCCAGGTCTCGGTGCCGGAGGGCGCGGGCCTGTCCCAGATCGCGTCCGCCCTCGTCCGCAACGGCGTGGTGGCCAGCTCGCTCGCCTTCACCCGGGCCGCGAAGGGCAGCGCGGCCGCCGCCGGGCGGATCCAGCCCGGGACGTACACGCTGAAGCAGAAGATGTCGGCCGTCGCGGCGCTGGCCATCCTGATCGACCCGGCCAACGCCAACGGCCTGACCATCCCCGAGGGCTGGCGCGGCTACCAGATCTACGCCGCCATCGACAAGAAGCTCGGCCTGCCCGACGGCACCACCCAGCGCACCGCCCAGGAGCAGGGCGCCGAGCTCGGCCTGCCGGACTTCACGAACGGCAGCCCCGAGGGCTACCTGTTCCCGGCGACGTACGCCGTCACCGACGGGACCACCGCGATCGACCTGCTGAAGCAGATGGTGGAGCGGGCCGGCAAGGAGTTCACCAGGGACGACGCCACCGTCGTCGCGCAGAACCTCGGACAGACCGTGTACGGGCTGGTCACCGTGGCCAGCATGGTCCAGGGCGAGGCCGACAACACCGAGGACATGGGCAAGGTGGCCCGGGTGATCTACAACCGGCTGGCCAAGCACATGCCGCTGCAGCTGGACTCCACGATCAACTACGCGCTCGGCCGGTCGACCCTGAACACCACGGTGACCGAGACCAAGCTGGACTCCCCCTACAACACCTACCTGCACCCCGGGCTGCCGCCGACGCCGATCTCCAACCCGGGGCGGCAGGCGATCATGGCGGCGCTGGACCCGACGCCGGGGGACTGGCTGTACTTCGTCACCGTGAAGCCCGGGGACACCCGCTTCACCGACAGCTTCGACGTGCAACAGCGCAACGTGGCGGAGTTCAACGCCAACCGGGCGGCGGCGAAGCCGGGCGCGTCGGCTCCGGCCTCGGCCACCGCCTCCGCCCCGGCGTCCGGTTCCGGTCCGGCGCCGGGGGCCTCCTCCGGCCCGGGTGCGGCGACTCCGTAGTGATCTTGTGTGCCGTCCGTGAGACCGCCCGGTGACGGTGCGTTCGCCCGGGCGGGGGTAAGGCTGCGGTACGGTAACGTCTCCCTCCAGGCGCTGCGCTAGCACGCCGGTTCGAGATTCAGCCGGGACGATGCCGTCCCGGACGGCCGGTCCGATCCGCCGGCCGTCACCGTCGGTTAAGGGGATCAATGACCGATCTCGGTGGGGGTTACGCCCCCCAGGGCGAGCCGTGGCACCCCGGTGATCCCGGGTACGACGGCCGGCAGCCGGTCCCCGGCCAGCAGGACGGCCAGTGGCAGCAGTACCCGCAGCAGGGCCAGCACGGCCAGCCGGGCCAGCAGGTCCAGCAGCCGTACGGGGACGTGCAGCAGGGGTACTCCCAGCAGCAGGCGTTCCAGCAGCCGATGCAGCAGCAGGGCTACCCGCAGCAGCAGATGCCGCCGCAGGCGTTCCAGCAGCAGCAGTTCCAGGGCGGCCAGCAGGGCTTCATGCCGCAGGGGCACGCCCAGCAGGCGTTCCAGCAGATGCAGCAGCAGGGTTACCCGCAGCAGCAGATGCCGATGCAGCAGCAGCCGATGCAGCAGCAGGGCTACCCGCAGCAGGGGTTCCCGGGCGCGCAGCAGTCCGGCATGCAGCAGCCGGGGATGCAGCAGCCCGTGCAGCAGCCGGGGATGCAGCAGCCCGGTGCCCAGCAGCAGGCCGTGCCGCCGCAGCAGCAGACCCGGCCGCAGCCGGCGCCCGCGCCCGCTTCGGGCCCCGGACCGGACGGCATCGACTGGGAGGCCGAGGCCGCCGCACTGGAGTCCGGCGCCCCGGTCGGCGGCGCGCCCGAGAGTGGGGCCGACGAGTGGGACGGCGGTGAGGACGGCCACCCCGAGGACGGCGGGTACCTCGACGGGCACGCCGAGGCCGAGGACGGCGGCTTCCTCTCCGAGCAGGACGACTCCCGCGAGGCGAAGAAGAAGCGCAAGGAGAAGGGCAAGAAGTCGGGCCGCCGCAACGGCGGCGCCTGCCTGCTGGTCGCGGTGGTGCTGCTCGGCGCCGTCGGCGGCGCCGGCTGGTGGGGCTACGGCTTCTACCAGGACCACTTCGGCCCGGCGCCGGACTTCACCGGCGAGGGCACCGGCTCCGTCCAGTTCGAGGTCAAGAAGGACGCGGTCGCCGGACAGATCGGCCTGGCGCTGAAGAACGCCGGCGTGGTCAAGAGCGTCGACGCCTTCTCCGACGCCTGCAAGGCCGAGCCCAAGTGCACCACCGTCCAGCCGGGCTTCTACGTCCTGAAGAAGGAGATGCCGGCCGCCGCCGCACTCAAGGAACTGCTCGCGCAGGCGGGCGGCGCGGCGATCGTGATCCCGGAGGGCAAGAACTCCACCGAGATCTACGGGCTGATCGACAGCAAGCTGAAGCTGCAGAAGGGCGCCACGGCCGCCGTGGCCCAGGCGCAGGTCAACGACCTCGGCCTGCCGGCCTACGCCCAGGGCAAGATCGAGGGCTTCCTCTGGCCGACCCGCTACAACATCTCCGACGGCATGAAGCCCGAGGACCTGCTCAAGCAGATGGTGAAGACCGCCACCGACAAGTACGCCAACCTGGACTCCCAGGCCGCCTCGGTGGGCCTGAAGACCGGGTACGAGGTGATCATCGAGGCGAGCATCCTCCAGCGCGAGGGCAACAACGTCGACGACTTCGCCAAGATGGCCAAGACCATCCAGAACCGGCTGGCCGCCGGCGGCGAGATCAACCACAAGCTCGGCATGGACACCACGCTGCAGTACTCGTTGGGCCGCAAGGAGCTCAACAAGGGCGACATGGACAACGCGAGCAACCCGTACAACACGTATGTCAACCCGGGTCTGCCGCCGACGCCGATCTCCAACCCCGGCGACGACGCGCTCAACGCGGTGCTCCACCCGGCGGACGGCAAGTGGCTGTACTTCATCGCGATGGACCCGCAGCACACCAGGTTCGCCGAGACGAGCAAGGAGCACTACGCCAACGTCAAGGAGTACTGCCAGGCGGCCGGGCAGGGCTTCGACGAGGCCCGCGGCCACTGCACCACCAAGTAGCCGCGGCGGGACAGCAGTTCATGGAGAGGCAGCGTTGACCAGCAAGCACCGGGCGGCCGTCCTCGGCTCGCCGATCGCCCACTCGCTCTCGCCGGACCTGCACCGGGCCGCCTTCGCGGCGCTAGGTCTGGACGGCTGGCGCTACGACCGCTTCGAGGTCGACGAGGCCGCGCTGCCCGGCTTCGTCGCCGGGCTGGACGAGGCCGAGTGGGCGGGCCTGTCGCTGACCATGCCGCTGAAGCGGGCGATCATCCCGCTGCTGGACGAGGTCAGCGCGACGGCCCGTTCGGTGGACGCGGTCAACACCGTGGTGTTCACCGCCGACGGGCGGCGCACCGGGGACAACACGGACGTCCCCGGGCTGGTCAACGCGTTGCGCGAGCGCGGGATCACCGAGGTGCCCGGCGCCGCCGTCCTCGGCGCCGGGGCCACCGCCTCGTCGGCGCTGGCCGCGCTCGCCCAGATCTGCACCGGCGAGGTGACGGTCTACGTGCGCAGCGCCGAGCGGGCCCGGGAGATGGCCGAGCTGGGCGAGCGGCTGGGCGTGGTCGTCCGCACCGCCGACTGGGAGCGCGGGGCCGAGGCGCTGGCGCAGCCGCTGACCGTCTCCACCACGCCGGTCGGTGCGACGGACGGCTTCGCCGGGTCGCTGCCCGCCGCGCCGGGCGCGCTGTTCGACGTGCTGTACCACCCGTGGCCGACGGCGTTGGCCGCCGCCTGTGCCGACCGCGGGGCGACCGTCCTGGGCGGGCTGGACCTGCTGGTGCACCAGGCGGTGCTGCAGAGCGAGGCCTTCACCGGGCGGGTTCCCGGGCCGCTGGCGGCGATGCGCGAGGCCGGCGAGAAGGCGCTCGCCGGGCGCTGACCGGAGTGCCGGGCCGGGTGTCGGCCGGGTGCCGGGCGTCCCGGCCGCTGTCCCGTCGTCGTCTTCCCAGTGTTCCTCCGCCGTCTCGCGGCCGTCCCTCCGCCGTGCCTCTGCCGTGCCTCCGCCGTCTCGCGGCCGTCCCTCCGCCGTGCCTCTGCCGTGCCTCCGCCGTCTCGCGGCCGTCGCCCGGCCGGATGGTGACCGGTTGCCGTCCGTCACGCGGACTGTGCCTCCGGGTGCCGCCGGGGCATGAAAGGATTCGGACAGAAGGCACGCTCGGTCGGGCCCCGGCGGTGCCGTGGGCCGGTCCGCTGATGAAGGAGCTCCGTTGGGTACGTTGCGCTGGCTGACGGCGGGGGAGTCGCACGGCCCCGCACTCGTCGCGACGCTGGAAGGCCTGCCCGCCGGTGTACCGGTCACCACCGCCGTGGTGGCCGACGCGCTGGCGCGCCGTCGGCTCGGTTACGGCCGCGGGGCGCGGATGAAGTTCGAGCAGGACGAGGTGACCTTCCTCGGCGGCGTCCGGCACGGCCTGAGCATGGGCAGCCCGGTCGCGATCATGGTCGGCAACACCGAGTGGCCGAAGTGGGAGCAGGTCATGTCGGCCGACCCGGTCGACCCCGAGGTGCTGGCGGGCCTGGCCCGCAACGAGGCGCTCACCCGCCCCCGGCCCGGCCACGCCGACCTGGCCGGCATGCAGAAGTACTCGATCGAGGAGGCCCGGCCGATCCTGGAGCGCGCCAGCGCCCGGGAGACGGCCGCCCGGGTCGCGCTGGGCGCCGTCGCCCGCGCGTACCTGCGCGAGGTGGCCGGGATCGAGATCGTCAGCCACGTCGTCGAGCTGGCTGCCGCCAAGGCGCCGGCCGGCGTGCTGCCGCTGCCCTCGGACGAGGCCCGGCTGGACGAGGACCCGGTGCGCTGCCTGGACGCGGACGCCTCGAAGGCGATGGTCGCCGAGATCGACCAGGCCCACAAGGACGGCGACACCCTCGGCGGCGTGGTCGAGGTGCTGGCGTACGGCGTGCCGGTGGGCCTCGGCTCGCACGTGCACTGGGACCGCCGCCTGGACGCGCGACTGGCCGCCGCGCTGATGGGCATCCAGGCGATCAAGGGCGTCGAGGTCGGCGACGGCTTCGACCTGGCCCGGGTGCCGGGTTCCAAGGCGCACGACGAGATCGTCCCGACCCCCGAGGGCGTCAAGCGCACCTCCGGCCGCTCCGGCGGCACCGAGGGCGGCCTGTCCACCGGCGAGGTGCTGCGGGTGCGTGCCGCGATGAAGCCGATCGCCACCGTGCCGCGGGCGCTGCAGACCCTGGACGTGCGCACCGGGGAACCGGCCAAGGCGCACCACCAGCGCTCGGACGTCTGCGCGGTGCCCGCCGCGGGCATCGTCGCCGAGGCGATGGTCGCGCTGGTGCTGGCCGACGCGGTCAACGAGAAGTTCGGCGGCGACCACGTCAGCGAGACCCGCCGCAACGTGCAGGGCTACCTCGACCACCTGATCATCCGATGACCGAACCCGTTGTGGTGCTGGTCGGTCCGCCCGGCAGTGGCAAGTCCACCGTCGGGCGGGCCCTGGCCGAGCGCCTGGGCGTCGGCTTCCGGGACACCGACGCCGACATCGAGGCGACGGCCGGCAAGCCGATCCCGGAGATCTTCATCGACGAGGGCGAGCCGCACTTCCGCGCCCTGGAGGCGGCCGCCGTGCGCGAGGCCGCCACCGGACACGACGGGGTACTGGCGCTCGGCGGCGGCGCGGTGATGGCCGACGCCACCCGCGAGCTGCTGCGCGAGCTGCCGGTGGTGTTCTTGGAGGTCCCGCTCGCCGACGCGGTCAAGCGGGTCGGCCTGGACGCCCCGCGCCCGCTGCTGGCCGTCAACCCACGGGCCCGCTGGCGCGAGCTGATGGAGGCCCGCCGCCCCCTCTACCTGGAGGTGGCCACCGCCGTCGTCGACACCGCCGGGCGCACCCCCGAGCAGGTCGCGGACGCCGTACTGGAAGCACTGGAGCTGAAGACCCCCCATGACTGACACCACCGTCAGGATCCACGTCGGCGGCAGCGCCGGCCACGACCCGTACGACGTGCTGATCGGGCACCAGCTGCTCGGTGAGCTGGCACCGCTTATCGGCACCCGCGCCAAGCGGGTCGCCCTCATCCACCCGGAGGCGCTGGCCGCCACCGCCGACGCGATCCGCGAGGACCTGCTCGGCGAGGGCTACGAGGCGATCGCGCTGCAGGTGCCGAACGCCGAGGACGCCAAGAGCGTCGAGGTCGCCGCGTACTGCTGGTCGGTGCTCGGGCAGACCGGGTTCACCCGCAGCGACGTCGTCGTCGGCCTCGGCGGCGGCGCGACCACCGACCTGGCCGGCTTCGTCGCCGCGACCTGGCTGCGCGGGGTGCGCTGGATCTCCATGCCCACCACGCTGCTCGGCATGGTCGACGCGGCCGTCGGCGGCAAGACCGGCATCAACATCGCCGAGGGCAAGAACATGGTCGGCGCCTTCCACCCGCCGGTGGGCGTGCTGGCCGACCTCGGCACCCTGGAGACCGTGCCCAAGCACGACTACGTCTCCGGCCTCGCCGAGGTCATCAAGTGCGGCTTCATCGCCGACCCGGCGATCCTCGACCTGATCGAGGCCGACCCCGAGGGCGCCAAGACCCCGGCCGGCCCGCACACCGTCGAGCTGATCCGCCGGGCCATCCAGGTCAAGGCCGACGTGGTCTCCGGGGACCTCAAGGAATCCGGACAGCGCGAGATCCTCAACTACGGCCACACCCTCGGCCACGCCATCGAGCGCAACGAGCGGTACAAGTGGCGGCACGGCGCCGCGATCTCCATCGGCATGGTCTTCGCCGCCGAACTCGGCCGCCTGGCGGGCCGGTTGGACGACGCGACGGCCGACCGGCACCGTACCGTGCTGGCCTCGGTCGGCCTGCCGCTGAGCTACCGCGCGGACGCCTGGCCGAAGCTGCTGGACGCGATGAAGATCGACAAGAAGTCGCGCGGCGACCTGATCCGCTTCATCGTCCTGGACGGCCTGGGCAAGACCTCGGTGCTGGAGGGCCCCGACCCGTCCCTGCTGGTCGCCGCCTACGCGGAGGTCGCGGCGTGACCAGGGTGATGGTGCTCAACGGCCCCAACCTGGGCCGGCTCGGCAGCCGCGAGCCGGACGTCTACGGCGCCACCTCGTACGCCGGGCTGGTCGAGCGCTGCACCGCGCTCGGCAAGGAGTTCGGCTTCGAGGTCGAGGTGCACGAGACCAACTCCGAGCAGCAGATGGTGGAGTGGCTGCACGAGGCGGCCGACGGGCAGGTGCCCGTGGTGATCAACCCGGGTGCGTTCACGCACTACTCGTACGCGATGCGGGACGCCGCCGCGCAGCGCACCGCGCCGCTGATCGAGGTGCACATCTCCAACCCGTACGCCCGGGAGACCTTCCGGCACACCTCGGTGATCGCCGCGGTGGCCTCCGGCACCATCGCCGGTTTCGGGCTCGGCTCGTACGAGCTGGCGCTGCGCGCGCTGGCCGAGCAGCTCACCACGCGCTGAGCGCGGGCCGGTCCGCCTCCCGCACGCGGGAGCGCGGACCGGCCGCGCGGGGCCCGCGGCCCGGCAGCGGACTGTGCCCGCCGCCGGGCCGCCGTGTAGTGTCCCCGCTGAGAGGTGTCGGGAGGTGCCGTGACGCAGTACGCCGGAGGTGGGCAGGTCCCGCCGCGTCCCGCCGCTCCGCCGGTGCCGCCGGGGGGCGGTGCGGGGGCGACCACGTCGGGAGCGCCGGTTCCGTCTCCGCCGCCTCCTCCGCCGCCGACTGTCAGGCCCGCGCCGGCCGCGCCGCAGCCTTCCGCGCCCGCTACCGCTCCGGCGCCTGCACCCGTGCCCGCCCCGGTGCCTGTGTCCGCTCCCGCGCCTGTGCCCGCTCCGGCGCCCGTGCCCGCCCCGGTGCCTGTGTCCGCTCCCGCGCCTGTGCCCGCTCCGGCGCCCGTGCCTGCTCCCGCGCCCGTGTCCGCTCCGGCCCCGGCCGGGGGTCCGGCTCCGGCGCCGGCCCCCGCCGCGGCCCCCGTCGCGGCACCCAGCGCGCCGGTTCCCGCCGGCGGGACCGGGCACTTCGTGCTGCCGTCCGGGATGCCCGTCCAGCTGCCCGCCCACCCGCCGCAGCAGCACGCGCCCACCGGGCCGATCGCCGTCCTGCTGATCGGGCCGGCCGGGGCCGGCAAGACCACCGTCGCCCGGTACTGGGCCGAGCGCCGCCCCACCCCGACCGCGCACATCAGCCTGGACGACGTCCGCGAGTGGGTGCAGTCCGGCTTCGCCAACCCGCAGTCCGGCTGGAACAACGCCTCCGAGGCGCAGTACCGGCTGGCCCGCCGCACCTGCGGCTTCGCCTGCCGCAACTACCTGGCCAACGGCATCTCCTGCATCATCGACGACGCGGTCTTCCCGGACCGCCCGGCGATCGGCCTCGGCGGCTGGAAGCGGCACATCGGCCCCGGCATGATCCCGGTCGTCCTGCTGCCCAGCCTGGACTCGGTGCTGCGCCGCAACGCCCGGCGCAGCGGCAACCGGCGCCTCGGGGACGAGGAAGTGGCGCGCATCCACGGACGGATGGCCGGCTGGTACAACTCCGGGCTGCCGATCATCGACAACTCCTACCTGGACGTGGCCGGGACGGCCGCCGAGCTGGACCGGGTGATCCTGGCCCGGCTGATGGGCATGCCGGTCCGCTGACCTGCGGATTCGTGGAGCTGTCGGTGCCGGCTGCGATGATGGACCGGTCCTGTCGCAGCGCCCCGAGGAGCTGACGCCCGTGCCGGAAGGCCACATCATCCACCGCCTCGCCGTCCGGAACCGGAAGGCCTTCGGCGGGCGCCCGGTCCGGGTCTCCAGCCCGCAGGGCCGGTTCGCCGACGAGGCCAAGGTGATCGACGGGCAGCTGCTCACCGGGGCCGAGGCCACCGGCAAGCACCTCTTCCTCGGCTTCGAGGAGGGCGGCTGGGTGCACATCCACCTCGGGCTCTACGGCGGTTTCACCTTCGGCACCGGCCCGGCGCCCGAGCCGGTCGGCCTGGTTCGGCTGCGGCTGGAGGGCGAGGACGGCTACGCGGACCTGCGCGGTCCCAACACCTGCGCGCTCGTCACCGACGACCGGAAGGCCGCCGTCGTGGCCCGCCTCGGGCCCGACCCGCTGCGGGCCGACGCCGATCCGGAGGCGGCCTGGCGCCGGATAGCGGGCAGCCGGACGACGGTCGCCGCGCTGCTGATGGACCAGAAGGTGCTGGCCGGGGTGGGCAACGTCTACCGGGCCGAGGTGCTGTTCCGGCACGGCATCGACCCGTACCGGGCCGGGCGCGACCTCACCCGGAAGGAGTGGGACGCGATCTGGGCCGACCTGGTCGCCCTGATGCACGACGGCGTCGCGGCCGGCCGGATCGACACCGTCCGCCCCGAGCACACCCCCGAGGCGATGGGCCGCCCGCCCCGCGTGGACGACCACGGCGGCGAGGTGTACGTCTACCGGCGGGCGGCGATGCCCTGCCTGGTCTGCGGCACGGACGTCCGCACGGAGGAGCACGCCGCGCGCAACCTCTTCTGGTGCCCGACCTGCCAGGCGGCCTGAGGAGCCGATCCGCCCTCCGGCGCGGCTCCCGGACCGTAGGCTGGGGCCGACCGGCCGGAGGGAGCAGGCAGATGGAGCAACGCCGGGTGGCCAACACCGTGTCAGGGACGGTGGGCGGCCACGTGGTGCAGGCCGACACCATCGGATCGGTGCACCTCCACCAGGTGGAGCCGCCGCCGAGACCTCGTCAGGTCCGGCTGCCGCACGGCCCCTTCGTCAACCGGGAGCCGGAACTCGCCGCGCTGACCGCGGCGTTGGGCCGGGTCGAGGCGGGCGGGCCGGGGATCGTGGTGTTCACCGGGCTCGGCGGGGTCGGGAAGACCGAGCTGATCGCCAAGTTCGCCGAGGAACACCGGGACCGCTTCCCGGGCGGGGACCTCTACGCGGACCTCCTGGCCTACCGGCACCGGGGCGGGGTGGACCTCCCGTCGCTGCTGGCCGGCTTCCTGCGTGCCCTCGGGTCGGAGCCCCCGGCGGTGGAGGCGGAGCGCTTCACGATGTTCCGCACCGTCACCGCCGAGCGGCGTTGCCTGTTCTTCCTGGACAACGTCGAGCACGCCGCCGAGGTGCGCGCCCTGCTCCCGTCGAGCGGGCTGGTGGTGGTCGCGAGCCGGCGGCGGCTGCCCGCGCTGCGGACGGACGGCGCCGAGGTGCGGCAGCTCGGGCCGCTCGGTACGAGCGCCGGCACCGACCTGGTGCGGGCCTGGCTGGGCGCCGGGCGGGGCACGGACGGGGAGTTGGCGGCGCTGGTCGAGCTGTGCGGCGGGCTGCCGCTGGCGCTGAACGCGGTCGGCAGCCAGCTGCTGGACCGGGACAACCTGCCGGTCGGCCGGGTGGTGGCCGAACTGCACGACCGGGAAGGCGGATCGGCCTTGCTGGACGACGAGGAGAACGCCCTCGGCCCGACGTACGACCTGGTCCACGAGCGGCTGTCGCCGAAGGGCCGGGCGCTCTACCGCCTGATCGGCGTGCACCCGGGCCCCTTCGTGTCGGCCGAGTCGGCGTGCGCGGCGGGTGTCGAGCAGGCCGGCGCGGCGCTGGACGAGCTGCGTGCCGTCCACCTGGTCGACGAGGTGGTCGACGACGGCCCCGGGACCCGCTACCGCGCCCACGACGTGGTGCGGCTGCACGCCTACCGCCGCGCCCGCGACCTGCCCGGCCGGCAGGAGCTCCTCGCCCGGGTGGTGGCCTACTACCGGGGCCGGGCCGCGCTGGCCGACCGGGCGATGGGGGAGCGGCTGCGGCTGCAGGAGGCCGGCGGCGAGGAGCTGCCCGGTTTCGCCTCCGGCGTGGCCGCCCTGGAGTGGCTGCACGCCGAGCGGGCCAACCTGCGTGCGGTGGTGGAGGAGGCGGCCGAGCAGCAGTGGCACGGCGAGGTGTGGCGGCTCTGCGAGTCGCTCTGGCCGCTGTACCACGGCCGCAAGCTGTACGAGGACTGGATCGCGACCCACCGGCTCGGCGTCGAGTCGGCCCAGTGGGACAACCAGCCGGCCGCCGTGGTCCGGATGCGCAACCAGCTCGCCCGCGCCCACTTCGAGCGCAAGGAGTACCCGCTCGCGGCCGAGCAGTTGGCGCTCGCCGCGGAGCAGCTGCCGCTGGTGGCGGACCGCCGCGTGGTGGGGGTGCTGCACGAGACGGACGGCCTGCTCTGCCTGGCCGACGGCCGGCCCGGCGACGCGGTGGAGCGGTTCACGCTGGCCCTGGCGGAGAACCGGGGCGACGACCACGGTGAGATCGTCCAGAGCTACAACCTGGCGCAGGCGCTGATCGCCGACGGCCGGGCGGAGGAGGCGCTGACCGTGCTGGACGGTGCCGTCGCACGGGCCGCGGACACCGACGACCGCGACATGCTGATGAAGCTGCCGCTGGTCCGGGCCCGGGCCCACCGCGCGCTCGGGCAGCTGCGTCTCGCCGCCGTTCACGCCGGTGACTGCGCCCGGCAGGCCGAGCAGCGCAAGCAGTACGCCAAGGAGGCGCAGGCGCACACCCTGCTCGTCGGCCTCGCGGCGGAGCTGGGCGACGAGGAGCTGGCGGAGCGCAGCCGTGAGCGGCTGCGGGAGCTGCGGGCACGGGACGGCCGGGAGGGCTAGGTAGGGCAGGGGCGGTCGGGACTCGGTGCCCGGGGCCGGAGCGGTCGGGACGGCTAGGAGGGGGAGGGGCGGGCTGGCTCGGTGGTGAACGAGACCCGGGTGCGGTGTTCGCCGGTGCGGACGGTGAGCCCGTGCTCGGGGAGGCCGGCCGGGTCGCCGCCGTCGGCGAGCCAGCAGGCCACGGCGGAGCCGAGCAGCAGCGGGTCGAGGCGGGGCTCGGGGCTGCCCCAGTCCGGTTCGGCGCGGGCTTCGAGGAGCAGCCCGGTGCGCAGCCGGAGCAGGTGGCGGGCCGGTCCGAGGGCGGCCACCGCGACGGCGAGGCCGGGGAGTTCGGCGACGGTGTCGGCGAGCCAGCGGGTGGCGGGGCGCTCGGCGCGGACCTCGGTGCGGGCCAGCACCTCGGCGGTGTAGCGCAGGGCGTCGCCGGGGTGCTCGTCGGTGAGTGCGTGGAAGCCGCGCGGGGTGTGGTCGGCCGGGTCGAAGGGGTAGCGCCGCAGTCCGACCTCGGTGCCCTCGCTCTCGCCCTCGACGTCGTACGCGGTGGGCGCGTCGGTGGTGCCGGGGCGCGGGACGGGCCCGGGGTAGGGCGGCAGGAGCGGTTCGTCCCCCGGTTCGTCCAGCTGTTCCAGGAAGGAGTAGAGCAGCGGGCGCAGCACCTCGGCGGAGCGGCCGCGGCGGCTCAGCGAGCGGTCGGTGAGCGGGCGCAGGGCGGCCGGGTCCCGCTTGCCCAGGGCCAGTTCGAGCTGGGCGGCGAGGTCGCCGTCGGGGTCGAGCACGGGCGCGGCCTGTCCGAAGGCGTGGCCGGGGGAGCGCGGGTCGAGTTCGGCGGCGCCGGTGGCGACCAGCACGGTGGGCCGCTCCAGGGCGGCGCCGTAGACGGAGACCGAGCCGTGGTCGCCGATCAGGCAGTCGGCGGCGACCAGGGCGGCCTGCCAGCCCTGGTGCGGCGGGATCAGGCGCAGGCCCATCCGGCGGGCGGCGTCGAGCAGGGCCTCGGGGTCGTGGCGGCTCCAGATGTTGGGGTGCAGGACGACGGCGACGGTGTACTCGTCGGCGGGCAGCCGGCGGACCAGGCGTTGGGGCAGGTCGGGCCGGCGGCCGAATAACGAGTGCTCGCTCCACGTGGAGTTGACGACGACGAGCCGCCGGCCGTCGACGGCGCCGAGCGCGGCGCGGTAGGCGTCGCGGGAGCGCAGGCTGCGCAGCATCCGGTCGAAGCACGGGTCGCCGACCACCCGGGCGACGTCCAGTGCCTCGGGGCAGGAGACCCGCAGGCGGTCCAGCTGCTCCGGGTGGGAGAGGCCGAGGACGTCCACGAACACCCGCCCGAGGTGGGTGAGTTCCTTGCGGGAGAGGCCGGCGGCGCTGACCGTGTCGCCGGTGGACTCGGTGACCAGGCGGTTGTAGCCGGCGCCGTGCGGGAGTACGACGAGCCGGGCGTCCAGGCGGTGCATGGAGGAGTGCACGGCGCAGGAGACGGCCAGGTCGAAGCGGTGCCGGACGGCGTCCTCCCAGTCCAGCAGGGTGAAGCCGGGCAGGCCGTGCAGGTACTCGTCCAGGGCGCGATCGGCGAAGGCGGAGCCGGGGTTGACGGTGAAGTACCGCTCGACGCCGTCCGGGTGCAGCAGGGTGAGGACGTCCAGGACCCGGGTGGCTGAGGTGAGGGTGCGGGCGACCGCCAGCACGCGGGCCTTGACCGGTCGGGTGTTCCAGCGGTCGGCGGGCCAGGCGTGGGGGTGGGACGGCACACCATGATCGTACTCACCCGGGGTGCCGGTGCGGCCGCGTTTCCCGAGTGTCGGTCAGCCGGCCGCGGCGGTGGGCTCGTGGTGCTCGGCGGCGACGCACTCGTCGAGGAGGGGGCGCATGTCCTGGTCGACGAGCCGGTAGCGCACGACTCGTCCGTCCTTGTCGCCGGTGACCACGCCGGCCGTGCGGAGCAGCCGCAGGGCCTGGGAGACGGCGGGGTCACGCATGCCGGTGGCGACCGCGAGGTCGGTGACGGCGAGCGGGCCCGCCCGGTGGAGGGCGAGCAGCAGGGCGAGCCGTCCGGGGTCGGCGAGCAGCGAGAACCGCTCGGCCCAGGACCGTACGTGCGCGGCGTCACCGATCGCGGCGATGGCCTCGCAGACCCGGTGTCCGTCGATGGTGCGGTGGCCCGCGCGGTCGGCCGGTACGAGATGCATGCGGACATTCTTGCAGGCGGGCGGCTGTGATCCTGGACACCTGCGCAGGTGCGCAGCCTTGCATGGGTCGGGGCCGGGCCCCTACCGTGTAGCCCGCCGTGGTGCTCGGGAAGACCGGTGACGGACCCTCAGGGGTCCGGAGTCCGGAGCGGCCCTCGCCACTGTGATCGGGCCGTTCCCCCGTCCGCGGGGGAGCGCCGTCCGTACCCACGACGTCACTGGGCGCCTCGCGCACCCGGGAAGGCGGGTACGGGCGTGTCCCGTAAGCCAGGAGACCGGCCGCGGCATCTCACGAAGTGATTCCACGAGGTGCTGGAGCGTGATCCGCAGATGACCCTGCCCGAAACCGCCGCCGCGGAGGCCGCGGCGGCTCCCTCCGTGCTGCCCACCTTCCGGTGGCGGCGCGAGGACACCGTCCGCACGGCCGGGCTGATGGGCGTGATCCTGGCCATGCACGTGGTGGCCTTCGGGACGCTCGTCTTCCTGGTGGCACCCGAGCGGTACGCGGTCGGTACCCAGGTCTTCGGGGTGGGCCTGGGTATCACCGCGTACACCCTCGGGATGCGGCACGCCTTCGACGCCGACCACATCGCGGTGATCGACAACACCACCCGCAAGCTGATGGCGGACGGCAAGCGGCCGGTCTCGGTGGGCTTCTGGTTCGCCCTCGGGCACTCCTCGATGGTGGTCATCATGGCCGCCCTGGTGGCGGGCGGCGCGCAGCTGGCGAACACGCTGATGGACGACGAGTCGAGCACGCACAAGTGGCTCGGGGTGGTCGGGACGACGGCCTCCGGCGCGTTCCTGTACCTGATCGGGGCGCTCAACCTGGCGGCGCTGCTCGGGATCCTCAAGGTGTTCCGGGCGATGCGCGCCGGGCAGTACGACGAGGCGGAGCTGGAGGCGCACCTCGACTCGCGCGGCTTCATGGCCCGGGTGCTGAACCGGGCCACCCGGTCGATCACCCGGCCGGGGCAGATGTTCCCGGTCGGCATGGTGCTGGGCCTGGGCTTCGACACCGCGACCGAGGTCACCCTGATGGTGATGGCCGGCTCGGGTGCGGCCGCCGGACTGCCCTGGTACGCGATCGTCTGCCTGCCGCTGCTGTTCGCGGCCGGGATGAGCCTGTTCGACACCCTGGACGGGACGTTCATGAACTTCGCGTACCAGTGGGCCTTCGCCAACCCGGTGCGCAAGGTGTACTACAACCTGACCATCACCGGGCTGTCGATCGCGGTGGCCTTCATCATCGGCACCATCGAGCTGGTCGGTGTGCTGCACGAGAAGTTCGACCTCACCGACCCGGTGAGCGGCTGGATCGCGGACATCTCGCTGGACAACGTCGGCTACGCGATCGCCGGGCTGTTCGTGGTGGTCTGGGCGCTGGCGATCGGGTACTGGAAGCTCGCCCGGGTGGAGAAGCGCTGGGCGCCCGAGGGCTCGTGACGGGTCCGAGCCCGGGGGCATGAGCGCGGCTCATGACGTCGGGCATGAGTGTGACTCATGGGGTCCCATGAGGTCGGCTCATGGCGTCGGGGGCATGAGGCGGGCTCATGGCGTCGGGGCATGAGCGCGGCTCATCCCACTGCCCCATGAGCGCGGCTCATGGGGCAGCGTCATGAGCGCCTCTCATGCGGCCGCGAGCAGCAGCGTTCCCGCGACGGCGAGCCCGGCGCCGACCACCTGGACCGGGCGCAGCCGCTCCTTGAACACCCCGCGTGCCATCAGCGCGGTGACCACGGGGTAGAGCGAGGAGAGGACGGCGGCCACCGTGGCCGAGCCGCGGTGCGAGGCCATCGCGAAGACGGCGTTGGCGACGACGTCGGCGAGACCGACCGCGGTGAGCAGCGGCAGCCGGGCCCGCAGTCCCGGCAGCAGGCCGGCCGCAGCCCCGGAGCGGCGCAGGCCGGCCACCAGGACGGTGCCGCCGACGGCGACGTTGCACAGCCGCTGGACGCACAGCACCAGCAGCAGGCCGCCGCCGGCCGAGGCGTGCGCGATCAGGGCCATCACCGTGCCGAAGCCGAGGGCGGCGCCCAGGGTGAGCAGCAGGGTGCTGCGGGCGGCGGCCCGGCCGCCGCGCTCGGGCCCGGAGGCGAGCACCACACCGGCCACCGCGACGGCGATCCCGGCGATCCGACCGGGGCCCGGGCGGTCGCCGAGGGCGAGGCCGACGCCGACGGGCACCAGGACGGCGACGGTGGTCAGCGGCGAGACCACGCCCATCGGGCCGAGGGCGAGCGCGCGGTAGAAGGCGAGGACCGCGAACGGGCCGATCACCCCGGCCGCGACCGCGTACCAGAGGGCGGGGGAGGCGTCGGCCCAGCCGCCGGTGGCGAGGACGGCGGCCAGCAGTACGGCGGCGGCCGCCGCCTGGGAGGCGACCACCACGGCGAGCGCGGGCAGCCGCCGGGCGAGTGCGCCGCCGCCGAAGTCGGCGACGCCCCAGAGCAGGCTGGCGGAGAGCGCGAGCAGGGCGGTCACGGGCGGGCCCCGGGCCGCAGGGGGCTGCCCGGGGCGGTGGGTCCGCCGGGCACGGAGGGACTCAAGGACAGCACAATGCACTCCGAAGTACAGTCGGGTGGACTCGTTGCCGAGGTCTGGCAGCGTAGTGCAACAAACTGAACTTGCCGAACACTATTTCGTACTGTTTCGACCAGTGGACACACCGGAGGACTGACCGCGTGCCGGACCCCGACCTCGTCTCCCGGGCCCTCGCCCGGAACCTCAAGCGGCTGCGCACCGAGCGCGGTCACACCCTGGACGCCCTCGCCGCCCGCTCCGGGGTGAGCCGCGGCATGATCGTCCAGATCGAGCAGGGCCGTACCAATCCGAGCGTGGCCACCGTCGTCCGGCTCGGCGACGCGCTGGGCGTCTCGGTCGCCACGATGCTCGACTACGAGAAGGGTCCGGACGTCCGGATCGTGCCGGCCGACCAGGCCGTGCCGCTGTGGGCCGGGCCGTCCGGCGGTACCGGCACCCTGCTGCACGGGATCGAGGCGCCCGGCCCGCTGGAGCTGTGGAGTTGGCGGATGGAGCCGGGCGAGGAGTACTCCTCGGAGCCGCACCCGGCCGGGACGGTGGAGATCGTCCGGGTCGACGAGGGCGAGCTGACCCTGGTGCACGACGAGCGCGAGCACCCGGTGCCGGTCGGCGGCACGGTCTCCTTCGACGCCTCGTACCCGCACGTCTACCGCAATGCGGGCGAGCGGACGCTGGCGCTGACCATGGTGGTCTCGGTACCGCCGCCGCGCTGATCCCCGGCGCCGCCCCCTTGCTCGCATGCGCAACGGCGCCTCCCCGCCCGGAGAGGCGCCGTTGCGGCGTTCTCGGCGCCGACCGCCTTCGGTGGCGGGTGCCGGTCGCCGTCAGTGCCGGTCGCCGTACCGCCGGCGGAAGCGCTCGACCCGCCCCGCGGTGTCGAGTACGCGGGACTGACCGGTGTAGAAGGGGTGGCTCGCCGAGGAGATCTCGACGTCGATCACCGGGTAGGTGTTGCCGTCCTCCCAGACGACGGTGCGGTCGCCGGTGACCGTCGACCGGGTCAGGAAGGCGAGGCCGCCGACCTTGTCGCGGAAGACGACCGGGCGGTAGGCGGGGTGGATTCCGGGCTTCATGGCGGGGGTTCCTCCTGGGTGTCGGTCGGTCGGTCGGGTTCGGGGCTGGGTGCGGGGGGTGCTCAGCGCTCCTCGCGGAAGTCGACGTGCCGGCCCGCGACCGGGTCGTACTTGCGCAGGACCATCCGGTCCGGGTCGTTGCGGCGGTTCTTGCGGCTTACGTACGTGAAGCCGGTGCCGGCGGTGGAACGGAGCTTGATGACGGGACGCAGTTCGCTGCGGGCCACGGGGTGTCCTCCTGGGGTCGTGGTGAAGGTGTCCGGGGTGCCGGGCCGAAACCGTACACCGAAATGGATGTCATTTTCATCTGGTGTAACGTGAGCTCCGTCCTGCCCATTCCCGGACGCCAGGGAGCAAGAAGCACCCATGTCTGCCCACTGCCAACTCACCGGCCGCCGGCCCGGCTTCGGCAACGCGATCTCGCACTCGCACCGCCGCACCCCCCGCCGCTTCGACCCCAACGTCCAGCGCAAGCGCTACTGGCTGCCCGGCGAGGGCCGGTACGTCCGGCTCGTGCTGAGCGCCAAGGGCATCCGCACCGTCGACGCGATCGGCATCGAGGCGGCCGTCGCCCGCATCCGGGACCGGGGGGAGAAGGTCTGATGGCCAAGCAGAGCAAGATCGCCAAGAACGAAAGGCGACGCGCCGTCGTCGCCCGCTACGCAGAGCGCCGGGCCGAACTGAAGAAGATCATCGCCCGACCCGGCACCGACCCCGCCGAGCGCGCCGCCGCGCAGACCGAACTCGCCCGCCGGCCGCGCGACGCCAGCGCCACCCGGATCCGCAACCGCGACGCCGTGGACGGCCGCCCCCGCGGCTACCTGCGCGCCTTCGGCCTCTCCCGGGTCAACCTCCGCACGCACGCCCACGCCGGTCACCTGCCGGGCGTCCGCAAGGCCAGCTGGTGAGCGGCATGACGGCCGACCCGGACGGGATCAAGCTGCCGGTGGTCGTCGTCGCCGGTCTGCACGCCGACGAACGCCGCGCCGCCGTCGGGGAACTGGCCGCCGCCGCGGTGGACGCGGTGGTGCTTCGGCACGATCTGCGGGACGCCTCGCTCGGCCTCGTCCACCGCGAACTGCAGGACGCCGGAGGGGCGTTCGACGTGGACGACGTACCGCTGACGAACGACTGCCCGTGCTGCGCCCTGCGCGAGGACCTCCTGCCCCGGCTGCTGGAGCTCGCCGACGAGGGCCGCCACGGGCTCGCGATCGTCGAACTGTGGGGCGGCAGCGACCCGCACCCGGCCGTGGAGGTGATCGCCGGAGGGGAGTCGGACGGCCGGCAGCTCGCGGACGTCGTCGAGCTCGCGGGCGTGGTCACCGCGGTCGACCCGGACCGGCTGATCGGCGAACTGTCCGTCCCCGACGACCTGGTGGACCACGGCGAGCACACCGCCGGGCGGGACGAGCGGACCCGCGCGGAGGCGCTCGCCCATCAGATCGAGTACGCCACCACCCTCGCCGTCCCGCGCGCCACGGCGCACGCGCCGGGGCTCGCGCTGCTGCGTCAGCTCCACGCCACGGCCAGGGTCGTCCGGCTCGGCACCGGCACCCTCACCCGGGCAGCGCTCGGCGGGTTCGACGTCGGCGCCGCCCGCGACCGGGTCAACCCGGCGATCGCGCTGCTGCCGCAGCAGCGGGACGAGGCGGGCGTCACCACCCTGGTGTGGGAACGCCGCCGGCCGCTGCACCCGGGGCGGCTGCACGAGGCGCTGGAACTGCTCGTCCCGGCGGCGCAGCGCAGCCGCGGCCGCTTCTGGCTGGCCAACCGGCCCGACCTGCTGCTGGCCTGGGACGCGGCGGGGGCCAACCTCGCGGTCGAGGAGTGCGGGCCCTGGCTCACCGCCCTCCCCGACGCGGCCTGGGACCTCTACCCGCCCGCGCGCCGGGCGGCCGCCGCCCTCGACTGGCACCCGCTGCACGGTGACCGGGTCCAGCAGCTCAGCTTCACCGCGGAGGGGCTGGACGCCGACGGCATCACCGCCCTGCTCGACTCCTGCCTGCTCACCGACACCGAACTCGCCGCCGGCGAAGGGGGCTGGAAGGCCCTGCCCGACGCCTTCCGGGACCTGCTCGACCCCGTCCACTGACGTCGGCCGCGCCCCCGTCCACTGACGTCCGCCGACCCCGTCCACTGACGTCCGCCGAAAGGACTAGGAGACCCCGATGGCCGTACCCAAGCGCAGGACCTCCCGCAGCAACACCCGCCACCGCCGCGCCCGCTGGAAGGCGACGGCTCCGCGGCTGGTCCCGATCACGATCGACGGCCGGGAGCTGCTCGTGCCGCAGGACCTGGTCCGGGCCCACCGGCGCGGGCTGATCGGCCCGGACGGGGCGTAGCGCGGCCCGGTCCGGGGTGGGCGCCGTCGGGGGGTGTGGGCTCCCCGGCGGCGCCGCCCGCGTCCCCCCCCGGGGGAGCGGCCTGCGGCGGCGCCCCGGCCACCCGGTGGCCCCGCCCGGCCCGGGTGACGGCGGGAACCCTTCGGCCGGTACCGGTCGCGGGAACCAGCCGGTGGTACGGGGGCGCGGGCGGGCGCGGGGAGGCACCCCGGGCTCCTGCCGGGGGTGCTCGGCGGGCGGTTCGGGCCGGGGGTTCGTAGGCTCGACGCATGGCGGATGCGTACGCGGGGCGGCGGGAGCGGGTGAGGGAGCACTGCAGTGCGGCCGGGGCCGATGCGGCGCTGATCACCCGGGCGGCGAACGTGCGGTATCTGACGGGCTGCGCGCCCTGCGGGGCGACGCTGCTGCTGACCAGGGAGCGGGCGCTGCTCGCGCTGCCGGACGACGTGCCGCCGGACGACACGGGGGAGCACCTGATCGCCGCGGACGTGACCCAGCTGCCGGTGGCGGCCGGGACGGACACCGCGCTGGCCGCCGCGGCCACGGCGGCGAGCTTCGGGGTGGCGGGGCTGGCGGTGGAGGAGCACGACCTGACCGTCAGCCGGCACCGGGCGGTGGCGGGCCGGGTGGAACGGGCCCGGCTGGTCGACCTGGGGCAGCTGGTCGAGCGGCTGCGGGTGGTCAAGGACGAGCACGAGATCGCCGACCTGCGGATCGCCGCCGAGATCGCCGACCAGGCGCTCGGCGAGCTGCTGGAGTCGATCCTGGTCGGGCGCACCGAGCGGCACCTGGCCATGGAGCTGGAGCGCCGGATGATCGACCACGGCGCCGACCGGGCCGCCTTCCCGGTGTCGGTCGGTACCGGCAGCCACTCCGGTCAGGCCGCCCACCAGCCGACCGACCGCCGGGTGGAGGAGGGTGACTTCCTGACCGTGGTGATGGGCGCCCAGTACCGCGGCTACCGCATCTCCACCGCCCGCACCTTCGTGATCGGCGCTGCTCCGGCGCCCTGGCAGGTGGAGCTGCACCGGCTGGTCTTCCGGGCCCAGCGGGCGGGCCGGGAGGCGCTCGGCCCGGGTGTCGAGCCGTGCGTACCCGACCGGGCCGCCCGGCAGGTCCTGGAGGCGGCGGGCCACACCGAGACCTCGCCGCATCCGGTGGGTCACGGCATCGGACTGGAGATCCGGGAGGCGCCGCGCCTCGGCCCGTCGGACATGGGTAAACTGGACAGCCGCGTACCGGTCACCGTCGGTCCGGGGGTCCACCTCCCGGGCAAGGGCGGTGTCCGGATCGAGGACACGCTCGTCGTGCGCCCCCTCGAAGAGGGCGGGCCCGAGCTGCTCACCATCACCACCAAGGAGCTCCTCGCCCTGTGACCGCGGCCCACGGCCTTCGGCGGCAGGACGCAAACCTTGGTTCCTTGACAGCTATATCCAGGAGTAAGTGCGCCCGTGGCTTCCACGAACGATCTCAAGAACGGCATGGTCCTCAAGCTTGATGGCGGCAAGCTCTGGTCCGTCGTCGAGTTCCAGCACGTCAAGCCCGGCAAGGGCCCGGCCTTCGTGCGTACCAAGCTCAAGGAGGTCCTGACGGGCAAGGTCGTCGACAAGACCTTCAACGCCGGCACCAAGGTCGAGACCGCCAACGTCGACAAGCGCGGCATGCAGTTCTCGTACAAGGACGGCGAGAACTTCGTGTTCATGGACATGGACACCTACGACCAGATCACGGTCGAGCCGTCCGTCGTCGGTGACGCGGCCAACTACCTGCTGGAGGGCTTCGAGGCCCTGGTCGCGACCAACGAGGGCGCCGTCCTCTACATCGAGCTCCCGACCTCGGTCGAGCTGGTCATCTCGCACACCGAGCCGGGCGTCCAGGGCGACCGCTCCACCGGTGGCACCAAGCCGGCCACCCTGGAGACCGGTGCCGAGATCCAGGTCCCGCTCTTCGTCGTCACCGGCGAGAAGGTCAAGGTCGACACCCGCGACGGCAGCTACCTCGGCCGGGTGAAGTAAGTCCGTGTCGGCCGCACGCAGCAAGGCCCGCACCCGGGCCTTCCAGATCCTCTTCGAGGCCGACCACCGCGGGGTCGACCCGCAGCAGGTCCTCGCCGACTGGGTGGCCCGCGCCCGCGACCCCAAGCCCGACGAGGGTACCCCGCAGGTCGGTGAGTACACCATGGAGCTGATCGAGGGGTACGTCCAGCACGCCCGTCGCATCGACGACCTGATCTCGCAGTACGCGGTGGGCTGGACGCTCGACCGGATGCCGATCGTGGACCGCAACGTCCTGCGACTCGGTGCGTACGAGCTGATCTGGGAGGACGGCGTCCCGGACGCGGTCGTCCTGGACGAGGCCGTCGAGATCGCCAAGGAGTTCTCCACGGACGACTCCCCGGCCTTCGTCAACGGTCTGCTCGCCCGCTTCCTGGAGCTGAAGCCGAGCATCCGCCGGTAACGGCCACGCCCTTCCGACGGCCGTCGGACCCGAACGCGGGTCCGGCGGCCGTTCGGCGTTCCCGGTCCCGTCCGGCCCGGCCACGTCACGCTCCCGGTTCGTCCGGCCCGGCCGCGTCCGCCGTTCCCGGTTCGGCCGACGTTCTCCGAGTCTTCGCTGTTCCCGGCCGTCGCGCGTTTCACCCGGGCGGCGTAAGGTGAGTTCCTACTCATCAGTAACTTGGTGTTCGGAACCCCGTGCGAAGGGCAGGTCCCCCACATGACCACCGCGATCCGCAGCGAGTTCGACCAGGGCATCGCCCTGACCAGACACGCCGAGGAGGCCGGCCGCTACGAGGCCGAGCTGGGCGAGGGCTGGCAGATCGGCGGCGGGGTGAACGGCGGGCTGCTGCTCGCCGTGGCCGGACACGCGCTGTCGCTGGAGCACGGCACGCACCCGGACCCGGTGTCGATCAGTGGTTACTACCTGTCCGCCTCCACCCCCGGTCCGGCCACCGTCCGCACCGAGGTGCTGCGCTCCGGTCGCGGGCTCTCCACCGGCACCGCCTCGCTCAGCCAGGACGGCGTCGAGCGGCTGCGCGTGGTGGCCAGCCACGGCGACCTCTCCACCGCCGACGGCGAGGTGCGCACCAGCGCGCAGCCGCCGCAGCTGCCGCCGCCGGACCAGTGCATCGGCGTGGAGCACGCGCCCAAGGAGCTGATCGCCCAGGCCGCCCTGCTGGAGCGCTTCGACCTCCGGCTGGACCCGGCCACCGTCGGCTGGGCGCTCGGGCAGCCCTCCGGCAACGGGCGGATCCAGGGCTGGTTCCGGCTCGCCGACGGCCGCGATCCCGACCCGCTGCTGCTCCTGCTGGTCGCCGACGCGCTGCCGCCGGTCACCTTCGACCTCGGCATGCCGGGCTGGGCCCCGACCGTCGAGCTGACCGTCCACCTGCGCGCCAAGCCCGTCCCGGGCTGGCTGCGCGTCACCCACGCCACCCGCAACCTGGCCGGCGGGTACTTCGAGGAGGACGCCGAGGTCTGGGACGAGTCCGGCCGCCTGGTCGCGCAGTCCCGACAGCTGGCCCGGGTGCCCCGGTAGGTCCGGCACGGGCGCGGCGCCGGTGCTATGACCCGTGGTTACATTCCTGTGACACGCCGTACGTGTGCGACGCGCGGGGGGTGGGGAGGAAGGCGGTCAGCGGCGAGCCCGCCGCCGACCGTCACCGCCGATGCCAGGAGCCACCCGTGAGCGAGCGAAGCGAGCGAACAGTCGAGAGGCGTGCACGGGCGACCGCCCTCGCCGAGCGCGGCGAGGTGGGCGCATGAGCCGGAACGGTCGCGCCCGTCGCAACTCCGACTGCACCGCCGGCGGTCCTCGGCCCGCGGTCCGGGCCTCGCACCGGCCGCCGCGGGCCGAGGGCGGCGAGCGGGCCGGGGCGCCGGCCGGGGGTGCCGACCAGGCGTTCGTCATCGGCGTGCTGACCGACGCCGCGGACTTCGCGCGGGCCCGCGCCTGGGGGATCTCCGACGCCCCCGACTTCGAGCGCTATCTGGCCGACACCGCCGAGCTGCTGGCCGACGCGCTGGAGCGCTTCGAGACCGTCCGGGCCCGGATGTTCCACCCGCAGGACTTCGAGGAGTTCTGCCTGCTCCACGGCCTGGACCCGGCCGCACCCACCGCCCGTGACCGCTACCTGGTCAACCCGCCGCTGCAGACCCAGCTGCTGGCCTATCAGGGCGAGGAGCTGGCCGGGGACTTCGTGCCGCGCCTCGTCCGGGCCCGGGAGAACGGGCTGACGCTCAGCCACGCCGACCTGCTGCTCGACGGCGGGCTGTACGGGGGCGCCGGCGAGCCGGACGACGGGCACGCCGACTGGGTGCGCGCCGCCTACCAGCGCGGGGGCGAGGTGTTCCGCCGGATGCTGGTCGGCGCGGGCGCCGGTGTGTACGAGTTGCGCCTGCGGGTGGACGCTCCCGGCGGGGCCCTGACCGCGGCGGCGCGGGTGCTGCAGTGGGAGGACGGCGTGGTGCGGGTCAACGACGAGGACCTGGAGCTGGTCTGCTCGGTGCTGTGCGCCGGGCTGGCCCTGGAGCTGCCGGGCGTCGCGGTGCTGCACGGCTCGCAGGGCTCGGCGGCCTCCTGCGGGGAGTACCTGCCGGCGTCCTGGGCGTGGTCGAGCGGGGGCCAGGACTGGGCGCCGGCGGACCGGCCGGTCCGGCTGGACGGGGTGGCGGCGCGGCCCGGCTACAGCCTGGGCACCGTCTGCTGAAGCCCCGGCGCCCCCGAGGCCTGCGGCGGTGCGGGCGAACGCCGCGGCGCGGCCCCGTTTCGGGGTGCCGCGCCGTGACGTTTCTGCTTGTCAGCACTAGTAAGACGAGTGCTGGGAACTGCAAGGGATCCGCTGGCGGGAGCCGGTGCGGTGAGCCTCAGCTCGCGTCCTCCTCGCGCACCGCGCGGCGCGCATCGGGGTTCAGCACGCCCCACGAGATGAGCTGCTCGGTGAGGATCGACGGCGACTGGTCGTAGATGACCGCCAGGGTGCGCAGGTCGTCCTGGCGGATCGACAGCACCTTGCCGTTGTAGTCACCGCGCTGGCTCTGGATGGTCGCCGCGTAGCGCTGCAGCGGACCGGCCTTCTCGGAAGGGACCTGGGTCAGTCTCTCCAGGTCGAGGACCAGCCGCGGCGGCGGCTCGGCCGCGCCACCGGGGGTGCCGCCGGGCAGCAGCTCCTGCACCGGGACGCCGTAGAACTCCGCCAGCTCGGCCAGCCGCTGCACGGTGACCGCACGGTCACCGCGCTCGTACGAGCCTACGACGACTGCCTTCCAGCGCCCCTGGGACTTCTCCTCGACACCGTGCAGGGAGAGACCCTGCTGAGTGCGGATCGCTCGGAGCTTGCCTCCGAGTTGCTTCGCGTAGTCGCTGGACATTGATCTCCCCGGACGAGATTGCTTCGCGTTCAGTGGTGGGTCACGGGCGATTGCCGACGCCGTTACCGGTGGGTTCGACGTCCGTCTCGTAACTCACTGTGAGGTTACGTAGAGTAAGGTAGTTGCGTCAAGCCGAATGGGGCAGTCGTGCGAATGGCCCGCATCGTCGGCGCGTCCGGGGTGTAAACCACGGGAAGCGGAATGATGGACTTCCGTTTGCCGTCCGGGGCGCTGCTACGATGACCCGAAGCCCACGCCGGTTCGGCGGGGGCGATCCCAGACATCCTTTAAGGCCCGTCCAGTGAGGCGGGGAAGGAGGTCCGCTTCGGCATGACCGCATACCAGGATTCGACGCCGCGACCGCCGCACCAGGTGCTGGACGGTACGGACATCGCCCGGGTCATCACCCGGATAGCGCACGAGATCGTCGAGCGCGCCAAGGGCGCGGAGGACGTCGTGCTGCTCGGCATCCACACCAGGGGCGTCCACCTCGCCCGCCGCCTGCACGGCCGGCTGGCCCAGATCACCGGGCGCGACATCCCGCTGGGCACCCTGGACATCACCATGTACCGGGACGACCTGAGGCTGAAGCCCGCCCGCGCCCTGGAGCACACCGAGATCCCGTCCGGCGGCATCGACGGCAAGCTCGTCGTGCTGGTCGACGACGTGCTCTTCTCCGGCCGCACCATCCGCGCCGCGCTCGACGCGCTGAACGACATCGGCCGGCCCCGCGCCGTCCAGCTCGCCGTCCTGGTCGACCGGGGCCACCGCGAGCTGCCGATCCGCGCGGACTACGTGGGCAAGAACCTCCCCACCTCGCTGCGCGAGGCCGTGCAGGTGCGCCTCTCCGACAGCGACGGCGTGGACGCCGTCCTGGTCGGCGACCGCGACTTCGCCCAGCGCTCCTCGCAGGCCATGGCAGCCAAGCCCACCGAACCGCACCTCCCGGAGTAACCCGCGTGAAGCGCCACCTCGTCTCCGCCGCCGATCTCAGCCGCGACGACGCGCTGCTGATCCTGGACACCGCCGAGGAGCTGGCCCAGCTCTCCGGCCGGGCCGTCAAGAAGCTGCCCACGCTGCGCGGCCGCACCGTCGTCAACCTCTTCTTCGAGGACTCCACCCGGACGAAGACCTCCTTCGAGGTCGCCGAGAAGCGCCTCTCGGCCGACGTCATCAACTTCTCCGCCAAGGGCTCCTCGGTCTCCAAGGGCGAGAGCCTCAAGGACACCGCGCTGACCCTGCAGGCCATGGGCGCCGACGCGGTGGTCATCCGCCACCACGCCTCGGGCGCGCCCGCCCGGCTGGCCCAGTCCGACTGGCTGCACGGCAGTGTGATCAACGCCGGTGACGGCACCCACGAGCACCCCACCCAGGCGCTGCTCGACGCCTTCACGATGCGTCGCCACCTCAACCCCGGCTCGGGCCACGACCTGGCCGGCCGCCGGGTGACGATCGTCGGTGACGTCCTGCACAGCCGGGTCGCCCGCTCCAACGTCCACCTGCTGAACACCCTCGGTGCCCAGGTCACCTTCGTCGCGCCGCCGACGCTGCTGCCGATCGGCATCGAGAACTGGCCCTGCGAGATCAGCTACGACCTGGACAGCGTGCTCCCCAAGACGGACGCGCTGATGATGCTGCGGGTGCAGCGCGAGCGGATGAACGCCGCGTTCTTCCCGACCGAGCGCGAGTACAGCCGCCGCTACGGCATGAACGGCCTGCGGCTGTCCCGGCTGCCGGAACACGCGATCGTGATGCACCCCGGCCCGATGGTCCGCGGCATGGAGATCACCGCCGAGGTCGCCGACTCGCCGCGCTGCACCGTGGTCGAGCAGGTCGCCAACGGCGTCTCCGTCCGGATGGCCGTGCTCTACCTGCTGCTCGGCGGAGCCACCCCCGCCGACGCCCCCGCCGACGCCCCCCGCACCGAGACCGTGGAGACCGCTCAGTGACCACCTACCTGATCCGCAACGCCAAGATCCTCGGCGGCGCCCCGCAGGACCTCCTCCTCGCCGACGGTGTGATCAAGGAGATCGGCACCGGCCTGACGGCCGAGGCGGACATCGAGATCGACGCCACCGGGCTGATCGCGCTCCCCGGCCTGGTCGACCTGCACACCCACCTGCGCGAGCCCGGCCGCGAGGACGCCGAGACCGTGCTCACCGGCACCCAGGCCGCCGCGATGGGCGGCTTCACCGCCGTGCACGCGATGGCCAACACCACCCCGGTGGCCGACACCGCCGGCGTGGTCGAGCAGGTCTGGCGCCTCGGCCAGGAAGCCGGCTACTGCGACGTCCGCCCGGTCGGCGCCGTCACCGTCGGCCTGGAGGGCAAGAAGCTCGCCGAGCTCGGCGCTATGCACGAGTCCGCCGCGGACGTCCGGGTCTTCTCCGACGACGGCAAGTGCGTCGACGACGCGGTGCTGATGCGCCGCGCCCTGGAGTACGTCAAGGCCTTCGACGGCGTCGTGGCCCAGCACGCCCAGGAGCCGCGGCTCACCGAGGGCGCCCAGATGAACGAGGGCCAGGTCTCCGGCGAGCTCGGGCTCGGCGGCTGGCCGGCCGTCGCCGAGGAGTCGATCATCGCCCGCGACGTGCTGCTCGCCGCGCACGTCGGCTCCCGGCTGCACGTCTGCCACGTCTCCACGGCCGGCTCGGTCGAGATCATCCGCTGGGCCAAGGCCAAGGGCTGGGACGTCACCGCCGAGGTGACCCCGCACCACCTGCTGCTCACCGACGAGCTGGTCCGCTCCTACGACCCGGTGTACAAGGTGAACCCGCCGCTGCGCACCGCCGAGGACGTCCAGGCGCTGCGCAAGGCGCTCGCCGACGGCACCATCGACGCCGTCGCCACCGACCACGCGCCGCACCCGGACGAGGACAAGGACTGCGAGTGGGCCGTCGCCGCGATGGGCATGGTCGGCCTGGAGACCGCGCTGTCGGTCGTCCAGCAGACCATGGTCGAGACCGGCCTGCTGAACTGGGAGGGCGTCGCCGACCGGATGTCGCGCCGCCCGGCCCGGATCGGCCGTCTCACCGGACACGGCCGGCCGATCTCGGTGGGTGAGCCCGCCAACCTGGTGCTGTTCGATCCCGCGTACCGTGGTGCCGTGAACCCGGACAGCTTCGCCACCCGCAGCCGCAACACCCCCTACAAGGGCCTGGACCTGCCCGGACGGGTGCACGCCACCTTCCTGCGCGGCCGCGCCACCGTGCTGGCCGGCGAGCTCGCCGAGCAGGACGGCGCGCAGTGATGGACTACGCCACGCTCGCCAAGGAGCAGGCGAAGGTCACCAACTGGCCCGGGTACATCGGCTGGTCCGTCGGCCTGCTGATCCTGATCGGCCTCGTCTACTGGCTGATGCGCCAGGGCTGGAACTGGCGGCGCACCCTGCAGTCCGGCATCCCGCCGCTGCCCGCCGTGCCGGACGGCGCCGGGCGCACCATCCTGGAGACCAGCGGCCGGTACCACGGCACGACCACCGCCGGGAACTGGCTCGACCGGGTCGTCGCGCACGGCCTGGGCACCCGCAGCCGGGCCGACCTCACCCTCGGCGAGGACGGCCTGCTGGTCCGGCGTCCCGGTGACGTCGACCTGTGGATCCCGGCCGCGCACCTGACCGGCGCCCGCACGGACTCCGGGATCGCCGGCAAGGTCGTCCCGTCCGGGCTGCTCGTCGTCACCTGGACGCACGAGGGCTCCGAGCTGGACTCCGGCTTCCGGGCCGACCACCCCGACGAGCACGCCGCCTGGGTCGAGGCGATCGCTCACCTTGCCACACGTACGCAGACGAAGAAGACGGAAGAGGCCGCGCAATGACCGCACCTGCCCCCACCACGCAGCGCCAACGGCGGGAACGCGTCCCCGCCGTGCTCGTCCTGGAGGACGGCCGGACGTTCCGCGGCCAGGCCTACGGCGCGATCGGCGAGACCTTCGGCGAGGCGGTCTTCAACACCGGCATGTCCGGCTACCAGGAGACCCTGACCGACCCGTCGTACCACCGCCAGGTGGTCGTGATGACCGCCCCGCAGATCGGCAACACCGGCTGGAACGACGAGGACGACGAGTCCGCGCGGATCTGGGTCGCCGGCTACGTCGTGCGCGACCCCGCCCGCGTCGCCTCCAACTGGCGCTCGCGCCGCTCGCTCGACGAGGAGCTGGTCGACCAGGGCATCGTCGGCATCAGCGGCATCGACACCCGCGCGCTGACCCGCCACCTGCGCGAGCGCGGCGCGATGCGCTGCGGCATCTTCTCCGGCGAGGCGCTGGCCGACCCGGCCGCCCTGCTCGCCCGGGTGCAGCAGTCGCCCGAGATGAAGGGCGCCGACCTGTGCGCCGAGGTGGCCACCACCGAGGCGTACGTCGTCCCCGCGATCGGCGAGAAGAAGTTCACCGTCGCCGCGCTGGACCTCGGCATCAAGGGGATGACCCCGCAGCGGATGGCCGAGCGCGGCATCGAGGTGCACGTGCTGCCGGCCAACTCCACCCTGGAGGACCTCTACGCGGTCCAGCCGGACGGCGTGTTCTTCTCCAACGGCCCGGGCGACCCGGCCACCGCCGACCACCAGGTCGCCGTGGCGCAGGGCGTGCTGGAGCGCAAGACCCCGTTCTTCGGGATCTGCTTCGGCAACCAGATCCTCGGCCGGGCCCTGGGCTTCGGCACCTACAAGCTCAAGTACGGCCACCGCGGCATCAACCAGCCGGTGCAGGACCGCACCACCGGCAAGGTCGAGGTGACCGCCCACAACCACGGCTTCGCCGTGAACGCCCCGCTGGACAAGGCGAGCGACACCCCGTACGGGCGGGTCGAGGTCTCCCACGTCTGCCTGAACGACGACGTGGTCGAGGGCCTGCAGGCGCTCGACGTCCCCGCCTTCAGCGTGCAGTACCACCCCGAAGCTGCTGCCGGCCCGCACGACGCGGCCTACCTCTTCGACCGTTTCGTGAAGCTCATGGAGGGCCAGCGTGCCTAAGCGCACTGACATCAAGTCCGTCCTGGTGATCGGCTCCGGCCCGATCGTGATCGGTCAGGCCGCCGAGTTCGACTACTCGGGTACGCAGGCCTGCCGGGTCCTCAAGGCCGAGGGCCTGCGGGTCGTGCTGGTCAACTCCAACCCGGCCACGATCATGACCGACCCGGAGATCGCCGACGCCACCTACGTCGAGCCGATCACCCCGGAGTTCGTCGAGAAGATCATCGCCAAGGAGCGCCCCGACGCGCTGCTGCCGACCCTGGGCGGGCAGACCGCGCTCAACACCGCGATCTCGCTGCACGCGGCCGGCACGCTGGAGAAGTACGGCGTCGAGCTGATCGGCGCCGACGTCGAGGCGATCAACAAGGGCGAGGACCGCGACCTCTTCAAGGGCGTCGTCGAGGCCGTCAACGCCAAGATCGGCCACGGCGAGTCCGCCCGCTCGGTCATCTGCCACACGATGGACGAGGTGCTGGCCGGCGTCGACACGCTCGGCGGCTACCCGGTCGTCGTCCGCCCGTCCTTCACCATGGGCGGCGCCGGCTCCGGCTTCGCCCACAACGAGGAGGACCTGCGCCGCATCGCCGGCCAGGGCCTGACCCTCTCGCCGACCACCGAGGTGCTCCTGGAGGAGTCCATCCTCGGCTGGAAGGAGTACGAGCTGGAGCTGATGCGCGACAAGCACGACAACGTCGTGGTCGTCTGCTCCATCGAGAACTTCGACCCGATGGGCGTGCACACCGGTGACTCGATCACCGTCGCCCCGGCGATGACCCTCACCGACCGCGAGTACCAGATCCTGCGCGACATCGGCATCGCCGTCATCCGCGAGGTCGGCGTCGACACCGGCGGCTGCAACATCCAGTTCGCGGTGAACCCCGAGGACGGCCGGGTCATCGTCATCGAGATGAACCCGCGCGTGTCCCGCTCCTCGGCGCTCGCCTCCAAGGCCACCGGCTTCCCGATCGCCAAGATCGCCGCCAAGCTGGCCGTCGGCTACACCCTGGACGAGATCCCCAACGACATCACCGAGGAGACCCCGGCCTCCTTCGAGCCGAGCCTCGACTACGTCGTGGTCAAGGTGCCGCGGTTCGCGTTCGAGAAGTTCCCGAGCGCCGACGCCACGCTGACCACCACCATGAAGTCGGTCGGCGAGGCCATGGCGCTGGGCCGCAACTTCCCCGAGGCGCTGCAGAAGGCGCTGCGCTCGCTGGAGAAGAAGGGCTCCCAGTTCTCCTGGACCGGCCCGGTCGGCGACAAGGCCGAGCTGCTGGCCAAGGCGGTCGTGCCGACCGACGGCCGGATCAACACCGTGATGCAGGCGATCCGGGCCGGCGCCACCCCGGAGGAGGTGTTCGAGGCCACCAAGATCGACCCGTGGTTCGTCGACCAGCTCTTCCTGCTGGACGAGATCGCCGGCGAGCTGGCCGCGGCCGCCGAGCTCACCCCCGACCTGCTGCGCCACGCCAAGCGGCACGGCTTCTCCGACACGCAGATCGGCGAGATCCGCGGCCTGAAGCCGGACGTGGTCCGCGAGGTGCGCCACGCCCTCGGCATCCGCCCGGTGTTCAAGACCGTCGACACCTGCGCCGCCGAGTTCGCCGCCAAGACCCCGTACTTCTACTCGTCCTACGACGAGGAGAACGAGGTCGCCCCGCGCTCCAAGCCCGCCGTGATCATCCTGGGCTCCGGCCCGAACCGCATCGGCCAGGGCATCGAGTTCGACTACTCCTGCGTGCACGCCTCCTTCGCGCTCGCCGAGGCCGGGTACGAGACCGTCATGGTCAACTGCAACCCCGAGACCGTCTCCACCGACTACGACACCTCCGACCGGCTCTACTTCGAGCCGCTCACCCTGGAGGACGTGCTGGAGATCGTCCACGCCGAGCAGCAGGCCGGACCGCTGGCCGGCGTGATCGTCCAGCTCGGCGGCCAGACCCCGCTCGGCCTGGCCCAGGCGCTCAAGGACAACGGCGTGCCGATCGTCGGCACCCAGCCCGAGGCGATCGACCTCGCCGAGGAGCGCGGCGCCTTCGGCCGCGTCCTGCGCGACGCCGGCCTGCCCGCGCCCAAGCACGGCACCGCCTTCTCCTTCGAGGAGGCCAAGGCGATCGCGGACGAGATCGGCTACCCGGTCCTCGCCCGCCCGTCCTACGTGCTCGGCGGCCGCGGCATGGAGATCGTCTACGACGAGGCCTCGCTCGCCTCCTACCTGGAGCGGCACGCCGGTCTGATCTCCGAGCACCCGGTGCTCATCGACCGCTTCCTCGACGACGCGGTGGAGATCGACGTCGACGCGCTCTACGACGGCACCGAGCTCTACCTCGGCGGCGTCATGGAGCACATCGAGGAGGCCGGCATCCACTCCGGCGACTCCGCCTGCGCGCTGCCCCCGATCACCCTCGGCGGCCACGACGTCAAGCGCCTGCGCGCCTCCACCGAGGCCATCGCGCGCGGCGTCGGGGTGCGCGGTCTGATCAACATCCAGTTCGCCCTCTCCGGCGACATCCTGTACGTCCTGGAGGCCAACCCGCGCGCCTCCCGGACCGTCCCGTTCACCTCCAAGGCGACCGCCGTGCCGCTGGCCAAGGCCGCCGCCCGGGTCTCGCTCGGCGCCACCATCGCCGAGCTGCGCGCCGAGGGCATGCTCCCGGCCGAGGGCGACGGCGGCACGCTGCCCGCCGACGCGCCGATCGCGGTCAAGGAGGCCGTGATGCCGTGGAGCCGCTTCCGCGACGTGCACGGCCGCGGCGTGGACACCGTGCTCGGCCCGGAGATGCGCTCGACCGGTGAGGTCATGGGCATCGACAAGGTCTTCGGCACGGCCTACGCCAAGTCCCAGACCGGCGCCTACGGCGCGCTGCCGACCAAGGGCAAGGTCTTCGTCTCGGTCGCCAACCGCGACAAGCGCAACCTGGTCTTCCCGGCCCGCGCGCTGGTCGGCCTCGGCTTCGAGCTGCTCGCCACCGCCGGCACCGCCGAGGTGCTGCAGCGCGGCGGCATCCCCGCCACCGTGGTGCGCAAGCACAGCGAGGGCGAGGGCCCGAACGGCGAGAAGACCATCGTCCAGCTGATCCACGACGGCGAGGTCGACCTCATCATCAACACGCCGTACGGCACCGGCGGCCGCCTCGACGGCTACGAGATCCGCACCGCGGCCGTGGCCCGCGCGGTGCCCTGCCTGACCACCGTCCAGGCGATGGGCGCGGCCGTCCAGGGCATCGACCGGCTGCTGCGCGACGAGGTCGGGGTCATGTCGCTCCAGGAGCACGCCGAGCTGATCAACGCCGGCCGCAAGTAGCACCACCGCAGTGGGGGGCACCGAAAGCGAGTCGGGTGCCCCCCACTTCCATGCCCGCCCGCCGTCCGGGCCCGCCCCCTCGACGTCGCCCGCCGGCCGGGCCCGCGCCTCGAATCCCGCTATCCGCTCCGGGAGTTGAACCACCCTTGTACAAGCTTCTGTTCGACCTGGTCTTCAAGAAGATGGACCCCGAGAAGGCCCACCACCTGGCCTTCTTCTGGATCCGGCTGGCCTCATCGGTGCCGGGCCTGCGCACCCTGGTGCGCCTGGTGCTCGCCCCGCGCGACCGCGCCCTGCACACCCGCGCCCTCGGCCTCGACCTGCCCGGCCCGTTCGGCCTCGCGGCCGGTTTCGACAAGAACGGCGTCGGCATCGACGGCCTCGCCATGCTCGGCTTCGACTACGTCGAGATCGGCACCATCACCGGCGAGCCGCAGCCCGGCAACCCGGCGCCGCGGCTGTTCCGCCTGGTCGAGGACCGCGCGCTGATCAACCGGATGGGCTTCAACAACCAGGGCTCGGCCCGGGTCGCCGCCCGCCTGGCCGCCCGCCCGCACACCAGCTCCACCCCGGTCATCGGCGTCAACATCGGCAAGACGAAGGTCGTCGAGGAGGCCGACGCGGTCGCCGACTACGTCAAGTCCACCGAGCGCCTGGCCAAGTACGCCGACTACCTGGTGGTCAACGTCAGCTCGCCGAACACCCCGGGGCTGCGCAACCTGCAGGCCGTCGACCACCTGCGCCCGCTGCTCGCCGCCGTCCGCGAGGCCGCCGATCGCACCACCGCGCACCACGTGCCGCTGCTGGTCAAGATCGCCCCCGACCTGGCCGACGAGGACGTCGACGCGGTCGCCGACCTCGCCCTGGAGCTGGGCCTGGACGGCATCATCGCCACCAACACCACCATCGGCCGCGAGGGCCTGCGCACCGACGCCGGGCGGATCGAGGAGATCGGCATGGGCGGCCTGTCCGGCGCCCCGCTCAAGGCCCGCGCCCTGGAGGTGCTGCAGCGGCTGCGCGCCCGTACCGAGGGCCGGCTGACCCTGGTCTCGGTCGGCGGCATCGAGACCGCCGAGGACGCCTGGCAGCGGATCCTCCACGGCGCCGACCTGGTCCAGGGCTACAGCGCCTTCATCTACGAGGGCCCGTTCTGGTGCCGGAAGATCCACAAGGGCCTGTCCGCCCGGATCCGGGCCGCGGGCTTCCGCGACCTGGCCTCGGCGGTCGGCAGCGCCGTGCGCAGCTCGTGAGCGACCCGGCTCCCGTCAAGACCCGTACGACCCCCGCACCCCTCGGACCCCCCGCACCCCTCGGAAAGGACGACATGACCCTCGCCCCGTTCGGCACCCGGCTGCGCCACGCGCTCGACACCCGCGGCCAGCTCTGCGTCGGCATCGACCCGCACGCCTCCCTGCTCGCCGCCTGGGGGCTCGGCGACGACCTCGCCGGGCTGGAGACCTTCAGCCGCACCGTGGTCGAGGCGCTGGCCGACCGGGTGGCCGTGCTCAAGCCGCAGGCCGCCTTCTTCGAGCGCTTCGGCAGCAAGGGCGTCGCCGTGCTGGAGAAGACCGTCGAGGAGGCCCGGGCGGCCGGCGCGCTGGTGCTGATGGACGCCAAGCGCGGCGACATCGGCTCCACAATGGCCGCCTACGCGGAGGCCTTCCTGTCGCCCGCGAGCCCGCTGTTCTCGGACGCCGTGACGGTCAGCCCGTACTTGGGCTTCGGCTCGCTGCGCCCGGCCCTGGACCTGGCCCGGGAGCAGGGTTGCGGCGTGTTCGCGCTGGCGCTCACCTCCAACCCCGAGGGCGCCGAGGTACAGCGCGCGGTGGGCGCGGACGGCGAGCCGGTCGCCGCCTCGGTGCTGCGGCAGCTGGCGGCCGAGAACGAGGGCGCGGCGCCGCTGGGCTCCTTCGGCGCGGTGGTCGGTGCGACGCTGGCCGACGCGGGCGTCGAGCTGGCCATCAACGGGCCGCTGCTGGCCCCGGGGATCGGCGCCCAGGGCGCGACCATGGCGGACCTGCCGCGGGTGTTCGGCGCCGCGGTGATCAACGTGGTGCCGAGCGTCAGCCGGGACGTGCTGAAGCACGGTCCCTCGGTGGCGGCGCTGCGGGACGCGTCGGACCGCTTCGTCGGCGAGTTCGCGGACGCGGTCAAGTAGGCCGCGCGGACGCGGTCGGGCGGGCCGGGGCGGACCCGGTCGCACCGGCCGGGCGGACCCGGTCACACGGGCCGGACGGGCCCGTCACGGAGCGGGAGACTACCCATCGGTAGCCGGTCGGTGACCCTGTGGAGTGTCCGCAGGACGGCGGCGGCGTCGCGGAGTGTACGTGAGCGCCGTCACATCGAGCCCGTCAAAGTTTCGCAATCGCGGTCATTTTGCCCGGGAAAGTCCTGGTCGGCCTTGGCTGACCAGGACTTTTCGTGTTCTTTTCCTGACGTGGCGCCGCAATGCGGGTAGTGTCCGGCGATAGGTCATCGGCGAGCCGCGAATTCCGTGGCTCCCGCAGGTCAGGGCCTTGTGGTTCCTCTTGCGGACGGTGTCCTGGGTACGAAACCAGTCATAGCTCAATCCCATCCATCCACACCCTGAGGTGAACGGCGTGGCTCTTCCGCCCCTTACCCCTGAACAGCGCACCGCCGCGCTCGCCAAGGCCGCCGAGGCTCGCCGGGAGCGCGCCGAGGTCAAGAACCGGCTCAAGCACTCCGGCGCCTCCCTGCACGAGGTGATCAAGGCCGGCAAGGCCGACAACGACGTGATCGGCAAGATGAAGGTCTCGGCCCTGCTGGAGTCCCTTCCGGGCGTCGGCAAGGTCCGTGCCAAGCAGATCATGGAGCGCCTCGGCATCAGCGAGAGCCGGCGCGTCCGTGGCCTCGGCACGAACCAGATCGCCTCCCTGGAGCGGGAGTTCGGCGGGGGTGCCGCCTGACCCTGCCCCGGTGGTCCCGTCATCCTCCGCGATCCGGGATAATCGGTGCATGAGTGAGCGTCCGCGGCTGACCGTGCTCTCCGGCCCTTCGGGGGTCGGCAAGAGCACGGTCGTCGCTCATATGAGGAAGATGCACCCCGAGGTCTGGCTCTCGGTGTCGGCGACGACCCGCCACCCGAGGCCCGGCGAGAAGAACGGGGTCCAGTACCACTTCGTCGACAATGACGAGATGGACAAGCTGATCGCCAACGGCGAGCTGCTGGAGTGGGCCGAGTTCGCCGGGAACCGCTACGGGACCCCGCGCGCGGCCGTGCTGGAGAAGCTGGAGCGCGGCGAGCCCGTACTGCTGGAGATCGACCTGCAGGGTGCCCGGCAGGTGCGCGAGTCGATGCCCGAGGCGCAGCTGGTCTTCCTGGCCCCGCCGAGCTGGGACGAGCTGGTCCGTCGGCTGACCGGGCGCGGCACCGAGTCGCAGGACGTGATCGAGAAGCGGCTCGACGCCGCCCGGATCGAGCTCGCCGCCGAGCCCGAGTTCGACACGACCCTTGTCAACACCTCGGTCGAGCAGGTAGCGGCCGAACTGCTAGCCTTGCTCGGTGTAGCCTGACCTGTCTGTCTTTTCCACCCTTTCGGAAGGTTTTCGCGTGTCCTCTTCCATGACCGCGCCCGAGGGCATCATCAACCCGCCGATCGACGAGCTGCTTGAGGCCACCGACTCCAAGTACAGCCTCGTGATCTACGCCGCCAAGCGCGCGCGCCAGATCAACGCGTACTACTCCCAGCTCGGTGAGGGCCTGCTGGAGTACGTCGGCCCGCTGGTCGACACCCACGTGCACGAGAAGCCGCTGTCGATCGCGCTGCGCGAGATCAACGCGGGCATGCTGACCGCCGAGGCGGTCGAGGCTGCCTGAGGCGGTCGCTGATTTTCCGGGAGGGCCCGGCGGACTCGATTCCGCCGGGCCCTCCCGTCGTCTGCGGGTGCGGGGTGGGGCGCTGCGCGGGCGGCGGCTGAGGGGCCGTAGGGTGGGCGGGTTCCCGATGCGTAGAGAGGCCGGTTCATGACGACTGCGGACGCCCCGCGCGTGGTCCTCGGTGTGAGCGGCGGGATCGCCGCGTACAAGGCGTGCGAGCTGCTGCGCCGGTTCACCGAGTCCGGCCACCAGGTCACCGTGGTGCCCACCGAGGCCGCCCTGCACTTCGTCGGCGAGGCGACCTGGGCCGCGCTGTCCGGCCGGCCGGCCGCCACCGAGACCTGGGAACGCGTGCACGAGGTGCCGCACGTGCGGATCGGGCAGCAGGCCGACCTGGTCGTGGTCGCCCCGGCCACCGCCGACCTGATCGCCAAGGCCGCCCACGGCCTCGCGGACGACCTGCTGACCAACACCCTGCTCACCGCCCGCTGCCCGGTCGTCGTGGCGCCCGCCATGCACACCGAGATGTGGGAGCACCCGGCCACCCGGGACAACGTCGCGACGCTGCGCCGCCGGGGCGTGATCGTGCTGGAGCCGGCCGTCGGGCGGCTGACCGGCAAGGACACCGGCAAGGGGCGGCTGCCCGAGCCCTCGGCGATCTTCGACGCCTGCCGGGCCGTGCTGCGCCGCGGCGGGGCGGTGCCGACCGACCTCGCCGGCCGGCACGTGGTGGTCTCGGCGGGCGGCACCCGGGAGCCGCTGGACCCGGTGCGCTTCCTGGGCAACCGCTCCTCCGGCAAGCAGGGCTACGCGCTGGCCGTCACGGCCGCGGCGCGCGGGGCCCGGGTGACCCTGCTCTCGGCCAACGCCGAGCTGCCGGACCCGGCGGGGGTGGACGTGGTGCACGTCTCGACCGCGCTGGAGCTGCGCGAGGCGGCGCTGAAGGCGGTCGCGGACGCGGACGCCGTGGTGATGGCCGCGGCGGTGGCCGACTTCCGGCCCGCCGAGTACGCGACCGGCAAGATCAAGAAGGTCGAGGGGGTCGAGCCGGCGCCGGTCGCGCTGGTCCGCAATCCCGACATCCTGGCCGAGCTCTCGGCCCACCGGACCCGTTCGGGTCAACTGGTCGTGGGTTTCGCGGCGGAGACCGACGACGTGCTCGCCAACGGCCGCGCGAAGCTCGCCCGCAAGGGCTGCGACCTGCTCGTGGTCAACGAGGTGGGCAACGGCAAGGCCTTCGGCACGGACGTCAACGAGGCCGTGGTTCTGGGCTCGGACGGCAGTGAGACGCCCGTCCCGGTGGGCCCGAAGGAGGCGCTCGCGGACGTCGTCTGGGACCTGGTCGCAAAGCGGCTGGAAACGGGCGGCAACTGATCGGAAAGGGCTGCGGGACGCTCAAGAATTCCTGGAGTGGGTGACGTTCGGCGGAAGCAGCCCGTTAGACTCCAGGAATCAAGTCTTTCCGGAGTTACCGGGTCCCCCGGAACTTCAGTCAGCAGCCGCTGCAACCCCAGGGAGCGCTGTGTCTCGCCGCCTGTTCACCTCGGAGTCCGTCACCGAGGGCCACCCCGACAAGATCGCTGACCAGATCAGCGACACCATCCTTGACGCTCTCCTGCGCGAGGACCCGACCTCCCGGGTCGCCGTGGAGACGCTCATCACCACCGGCCAGGTGCACGTGGCCGGCGAGGTGACCACCAAGGCGTACGCCCCGATCGCCCAGCTCGTCCGGGACAAGATCCTGGAGATCGGCTACGACAGCTCCAAGAAGGGCTTCGACGGCGCCTCCTGCGGCGTGTCGGTGTCCATCGGTGCCCAGTCGCCCGACATCGCACAGGGCGTCGACACGGCGTACGAGGCTCGGGTCGAGGGCGATGAGGACGACCTGGACAAGCAGGGCGCCGGCGACCAGGGCCTGATGTTCGGCTACGCGTCCGACGAGACGCCCGAGCTCATGCCGCTGCCGATCACGCTGGCCCACCGCCTCTCGCGCCGGCTGACCGAGGTCCGCAAGAACGGGACCATCCCGTACCTGCGCCCCGACGGCAAGACCCAGGTCACCATCGAGTACGACGGCGACAAGGCCGTCCGCCTCGACACCGTGGTCGTCTCCACCCAGCACGCCAGTGACATCGACCTGGAGTCGCTGCTCACCCCGGACATCCGCGAGTTCGTGGTCGAGCCGGAGCTGAAGGCGCTGGCCGAGCAGGGCATCAAGCTGACCACCGAGGGCTACCGCCTGCTGGTCAACCCGACCGGCCGCTTCGAGATCGGCGGCCCGATGGGCGACGCCGGCCTCACCGGTCGCAAGATCATCATCGACACCTACGGCGGCATGGCCCGCCACGGCGGCGGCGCCTTCTCCGGCAAGGACCCGTCCAAGGTGGACCGCTCGGCCGCGTACGCGATGCGCTGGGTGGCGAAGAACATCGTCGCCGCCGGCCTCGCCCGCCGCGCCGAGGTGCAGGTCGCGTACGCGATCGGCAAGGCCGAGCCGGTCGGCCTGTTCGTGGAGACCTTCGGCACGGAGACCGTGCCGGTCCTCAGCATCCAGAAGGCCGTCTCCGAGGTCTTCGACCTGCGTCCGGCCGCGATCATCCGCGACCTGGACCTGCTGCGCCCGATCTACTCCCAGACCGCCGCGTACGGCCACTTCGGCCGTGAGCTGCCGGACTTCACCTGGGAGCGCACCGACCGGGTGGACCAGCTGAAGGCTGCCGTGCAGGACTGACGTCCCCCGCACGTCGAAGCGGCGCCCGCCCCTCCCGGGGGGTGGGCGCCGCTCCGCTTTGTGCGTCCTGTCGGTGTGACCTGGTAGTACTTGGGAGCGATGAGCAACACAGGGGAGAACGGGGCCGGCGAGCCGGAGCAGCTGGCGTTCATCCGGGAGACGGTCAAGCGGGCCAAACCGCGCAGCTGGCGCGGAGCCAAGCGGGCCGAGCACCTTCCGGTGGCCCGGGTCGTGGTGGACAAGGGCGTGCTCACCATCGACAAGTTCTTCGACTACGAGGTGCCGGCCGTCATGGCCGAGGAGGCCCAGCCGGGCGTCCGGGTCCGGGTGCGGTTCGGCGCGCGGGTGGTGAAGGGGCAGCGCGAGGGCGGCGAACTGCACGACGGCTTCATCGTCGCCCGCCTGGAGAAGAGCGACTTCCCCGGACCGCTCGCCCCGCTGGCACAGGTGCTCTCACCCGAGCCCGTGCTCACCCCGCAGCTGCTGCGGCTGTGCCGGACCGTCGCCGACCGGTACGCCGGGACGCTCGCCGACGTGCTGCAGCTGGCCGTCCCGCCCCGGCACGCCAAGGCCGAGGCCGAGCCCTCGCCGCCGCCGCTGCCGCGCCCGCCCGCGCCGGCCCCCGGCGGCTGGCAGCGCTACCCGGCCGGGCCCGACTTCCTCACCGCGCTGGCCGACGGCGCCGCGCCGCGCGCCGTGTGGGCGGCGCTGCCCGGCCCCGGCTGGCCGTACGAGATCGCGCGGGCGGTGGCGGCGACCCTGTCGGGCGGGCGCGGCGCGCTGGTGGTGCTGCCCGACTCGCGTTCGGTCGCCCGGGTCGACCAGGCGCTGACCGAGCTGCTCGGCCCCGGGCGGCACGCCGCCCTGGAAGCCGACCTCGGCCCGCGCGAGCGCTACCGGCGCTGGCTCTCGGTGAGCCGCGGCTCCGTGCACGCCGCCATCGGGACCCGCGCCACCATGTTCGCGCCGGTGCGCGACCTCGGGCTGGTCGCCGTCTGGTCGGACGGCGACGGCAGCCACAGCGACCCGCGCGCCCCGCACCCGCACGTGCGGGAGGTCGCGCTGCTGCGCGCCGCCGAGGAGGGCGCGGCCGTGCTGCTCGGGGGGCACGCGGTGACGGTGGAGGGCGCGCAGCTGGTCAGCACCGGCTGGGCGCGGCCGCTCGTCGCGGACCGCGAGACCGTGCGGCAGGTCGCACCGAGGGTGCGGACCGTCACCGACCTGGACCAGCACCGTGACGCGGCCGCGCAGGCCGCGCGGCTGCCCTCGGTGGCCTGGGAGGCCGCCCGGGAGTCGCTGGCGGCCGGGCACCCGGTGCTCATCCAGGTGCCCCGGCGCGGCTACGTGCCCCGGCTGGCCTGCGGACGCTGCCGCACCCCGGCGCGGTGCCGGCGCTGCGAGGGGCCGCTGGAGGCGCCCTCGGCGGACGCCGCGCTGCACTGCGGGTGGTGCGGGGAGGCGGAGAACGACTGGCACTGCCCCGAGTGCGGGTCGTTCCGGCTCCGGGCCCAGGTGATCGGCGCCCGGCGGACGGCGGAGGAACTGGGCAAGGCGTTCCCGCGGATCCCGGTGCGGACCTCCGGCCGGGACTCGGTGCTGGCCACCGTGCCGGACGAGCCCTCGCTGGTGATCTCCACGCCGGGCGCGGAGCCGGTGGTGGAGGGCGGCTCCGGGTACGGGGCGGCCCTGCTGCTGGACGGGTGGGCCCTGCTCGGCCGGCCGGACCTGCGGGCGGGGGAGGAGGCGCTGCGGCTCTGGCTGGCGGCGGCCGCGCTGGTGCGGCCCTCCGCGGAGGGCGGCACGGTGGTCGTCGTCGCCGAGCCGTCCGCCCGTCCCGTCCAGGCCATGGTCCGCTGGGACCCGCTCGGGCACGCCGCGCTGGAACGGGACGAACGGGCGCAGCTGCACTTCCCGCCGGTGTCGCGGATGGCCTCGGTCAGCGGGAGCCCGGCGGCGGTCGCCGACCTGCTGGGGCTGATCCGGCTGCCGGAGGGCGCCGACGTGCTCGGGCCGGTGCCGCTGCCCGCGCTGCGCGGGGAGGAGCAGGAGCGCGCGCTGCTGCGGGTGGCGCCCGGGCAGGGGTCGGCGCTGGCGGCGGCGCTCAAGGCGGCGCAGATCGCGCGGATCGCGCTGCGGACGGCTGAGCCGGTACGGGTGCGGGTGGATCCGACGGACATCGGCTGAGGCGGGCGGGACGGTCCGGACGGTCCGCTCGGTTGGCGGGACCGGGGCCGGGGCCGGGGCCGGGGCTTTCGGGGCCGGGGGCTTGATTCCCGGCCTGGCAGGGCGGCGGTGGGGCGGGGTGAGTGGGCCACCCCGCCCCGGGTGGCCGGTCGTTCGGGTGCGGGTGCCGTCAGCCGCGCAGGGGGATGCCGGTGCGGTCGACGGGGGTGCTGCGGTCGATCGTGGTGCGCTCGATGGTGCCGCGGTCGGGCTGGGGGCGGTCGACGGGGGTGCGCTCCAGGGCGGCGCGCTCCAGGCTGCTGCGGTCCAGGCCGCCCTGGCGGGCCGCCGGGACGGTCGCGGCCAGGCCGGCAGCGGGGGCGGCGGGCAGGTCCTCCGAGCGGTCCGGGCGGCCGGGGCCCGGGACGGCGCCGCTGGCGGCGAGCAGTTCGCTGGTCGGGCGGCGCATGCCGTAGCGGCGGTGCACGGCCTGCTTGGTGACCCCGAGGGCGGAGCCCACCGAGTCCCAGGAGAAGCCCAGCGCGCGGTCGAACTCGACCGCCGCCGCCACCAGGGTCTCCACGCTCTCCCGCAGCTCCTGCGCCAGGCGCACGGTCGGCGCCGGCGCCCGCCCGTACACCACGAAGCCGGCCGAGGTGCTGGGGCGGCGCGGTCGGTAGACGTTTCCCAGCTGGGCGGTGAGCGTCCGCAGCGCATCGACCTGGCGCCTCACCCGCTCGATGTCCCGCACCAGCAGGTGCAGGCTCGCCCGCGCCCGGGCGTCGTGGTTGATCTGCTCAGCCATGGCCTACGTGCCACCTTCCGTACGGTTGGGCTCGGCCGGGGCGCGGTGTCCCGTGCGCCCGGCCCCGGTCAATCTCTCTTGACCAACGCCGAAGCGGGGGCCGGGGTAACGCGGCTCGGCAGAGTCGGGTTATGCCAGAACGCTTCCGACGGCGCCGAGGGCATGGGGGACGGGGCCGGCGCGTTGCATAGACTTGGCGGGAACAGCCGTTGCCCGCAGTCCCGCGCCGACTCCCGACACCCCGACGGACAGGAGCCCGTAGCCCGTGTCGATCCAGCCGATCCGTCTCTTCGGAGACCCCGTCCTGCGGGCCACCGCCAAGCCGGTGACCGTGTTCGACAAGGAACTGCGCAACCTGGTCCGCGATCTCACCGACACCATGCTGGACGCCCCCGGCGCCGGTCTCGCCGCTCCCCAACTCGGCGTCTCCCTGCGGGTGTTCACCTACCACGTGGACGGCGTCACCGGGCACCTGATCAACCCGGACCTGTCGCTGAGCGAGGACGAGCAGGAGGGCCCCGAGGGCTGCCTCTCGCTGCCCGGCCTGCGCTACGACACCAAGCGCGCGTACGGCGTGGTGGCCAAGGGCTTGAACATGTACGGCGATCCGGTGACCGTGGAGGGCACCCAACTGCTCGCCCGGTGCATCCAGCACGAGACCGACCACCTGGACGGCATCGTCTTCATCGACCGGCTCGACCGCGAGCAGCGCAAGGCCGCCCTGAAGGCGATCCGCGAGGCGGACTGGGGCAGCGGGCCGGCGCCGGTCGTCAAGGTCTCGCCGCACAGCACCTTCGGCGCGGCGCGCTGACCCCGTCGGCTTCCTGAACTTCCTTTACAGAAAGGCCCTTGATGCGTCTCGTCTTCGCCGGCACCCCCGAGGTCGCCGTTCCCGCCCTGGACGCCCTGCTCGCCTCCGACCGGCACGAGGTCGTCGCGGTGGTCACCCGCCCCGACGCCCCGGCCGGCCGCGGCCGCAAGCTGGTCGCCAGCCCCGTCGCCCAGCGCGCGGAGGAGGCCGGGATCGAGGTCCTCAAGCCGGCGAAGCCCAGCGACCCGGAGTTCGTCGCCCGCCTCACCGAACTCGCCCCCGACTGCTGCCCGGTGGTCGCCTACGGCGCGCTGCTGCGCCCCGGCACGCTGGAGATCCCCGTACACGGCTGGGTCAACCTGCACTTCTCGCTGCTGCCCGCCTGGCGCGGCGCGGCCCCCGTCCAGCACGCGGTGCTGGCGGGCGACGAGGTCACCGGCGCGTCCACCTTCCTGATCGAGCAGGGCCTGGACTCCGGCCCGGTCTACGGCGTGATCACCGAGGAGATCCGCCCGACCGACACCAGCGGCGAGTTGCTCACCCGGCTCTCGCTCTCCGGCGCCCGGCTGCTCGCGGCCACCATGGACGGCATCGAGGACGGCTCCCTGCACGCCGTGCAGCAGCCGGTCGACGGCGTCACGCTCGCGCCGAAGATCAGCGTCGAGGACGCGCGGATCGACTGGAACCACCCCGCGCTGCGGGTCGACCGGGTGGTGCGCGGCTGCGCGCCTGCGCCCGGCGCCTGGACCGAGTTCCGCGGCGAGCGGCTGAAGGTCACCGGGCCGGTCAAGCTGCTGCCGGAGTCGGCCGAGCTGGCGCCCGGCGAGGTCGCGATGGTCGGCAAGAACAGCGTGCGGGTCGGCACCGGCAGCCACGACATCGAGCTGGGCGAGGTCCGTCCGCAGGGCAAGAAGGAGATGCGGGCGGCGGACTGGGCCCGCGGGGCGCGGCTGGAGGCCGGCGAGAGGTTCGGGACCGGCAAGGAGTGATCCGGCCGGGGAACGCGTCCCGGGTCTCCGCGGCTGCGGAGACCCGGGACGGGGTTGATCAGGACGGGGCTGATCAGGACGGGGTTGATCAGGACGGCAGGGCGGCCCAGCAGCGGCCGTAGTCGGCGTCCTGGATGCCGGCGTCCCAGGCCGTCTTCAGCATGGCCCGGCCGGTGGCCGGGCCCACGATGCCGTCGACGTCGAGGGGGAACCGGCCGATGTCGACCATCCGCTTCTGGAACTTGCGGATGGCCCAGTCGGTTTCCGGCCCGTACTTGCCGTCCTCGAAGATCGGCTGCCGGTAGCCGCCGAACAGGTTGGAGAAGTGCTGCGCACACTTCACGGCCGCCGGGATGTTCTGGTAGCCGTATCCGACGTACGGCATGCCCGAAGCCGCCTCCGCGGTGCCGGAGGAGGCGAAGAGGGAGAGGCCGGCCATGCCGAGGCCGACGGCGGCGAGGCGGGTTCTGCGGAGCTTCATGCGGTGGGGTCCCCCTGGTGGATGGATGGCGGGGGCGTCCGTGCTTCGACGCGGCGTCCCCCGGTGCGTCCGTGCGAGCTGCGCACCCGTCAGATCGTAGCGGTGGGGATCACGGGGACCCGGCGGCGGGGCGGCGGGCGCTGGGGGGTGGGCGGAGCGGCGGCACAGGGGTCGCCGGCGGGGCGGTACGGGGCGGGTGGAAGGGCGGCAGCGGAGTGGGCGGAAGGGCGGCCGGCGCGGGTTTAGCGTTACTGTTCCTGTGGACAACCCGCAGCTGATAGCCCCCGCAGCACCTTGAGGCACACAGGTATGAGCACGCCCAGCAACACCCCCGGCGCCAAGCGCGCGCCCCGCCCGCACCGCCGTCCGAAGAAGGACCCGGCCCGGATCGTCGCGTTCCGCGCGCTGCGCGCCGTCGACGAGCGCGACGCCTACGCGAACCTGATCCTGCCCTCGCTGCTCCGCGAGGCCGAGCAGAAGGGCATGGACCGGCGCGACGCCGCCCTCGCCACCGAGCTCGTCTACGGCACCCTGCGGCTGCAGGGCACCTACGACGCGATCATCGCCGCCTGCATCGACCGGCCGCTGAGCAAGGTGGACCCGCCGGTGCTGGACGTGCTCTCGCTCGGCGCCCACCAGCTGCTCACCACCCGCATCCCCAGCCACGCGGCCGTCTCGGCGACCGTCGAGCTCGCCCGGGTGGTGCTCGGCGACGGCAAGGCGAAGTTCGTCAACGCCGTGCTGCGCCGGATCAGCGCCCACGACCTGGACGCCTGGATCGAGCAGGTCGCCCCGCCGTACGACCGGGACGCCGAGGACCACCTGGCGGTCGTCCACTCGCACCCGCGCTGGGTGGTCGCCGCGCTCTGGGACTCGCTCGGCCGCTGGCAGCCGGACGCCTCCGGGCGCAGCGCCGTGGAGGAGCTGCTCCGGGCCGACAACGAGCGGCCCGAGGTCACCCTGGTCGCCCGCCCCGGCCGGGCCACCGTCGACGAGCTGGCCGACGCGCTGCCCGAGGCCGCACCGGGGCGCTGGTCGCCGTTCGCGCTGCGGCTCGCCGAAGGCGGCGACCCGGGCTCGGTCGCGGCGGTGAAGGACAACCGGGCGGGCGTGCAGGACGAGGGCAGCCAGCTGGTCGCGCTGGCCCTGGCCGCGGCGCCGCTGGAGGGCCCGGACCGGATCTGGCTGGACGGCTGCGCCGGACCGGGCGGCAAGGCGGCACTGCTCGGCGCGCTGGCCGCCGAGCGCGGGGCGGCGCTGGTCGCCAGCGAGAAGCAGCCGCACCGGGCCCGACTGGTGGCGCGGGCGCTGCAGGGCAACCCCGGTCCGTACACGGTGATCGCGGCGGACGGCACGCGCCCGGCCTGGCAGCCGGACAGCTTCGACCGGGTGCTGGTCGACGTTCCCTGCTCCGGCCTGGGCGCGCTGCGGCGGCGCCCGGAGGCGCGCTGGCGGCGCCGGCCGGCCGACGTGGCGGCCTTCGGGCCGCTCCAGCGGGACCTGCTGCGCTCGGCGATCGAGGCCACCCGGATCGGCGGCGTGGTCGGCTACGCGACCTGCTCGCCGCACCTGGCGGAGACCCGGGCGGTCGTGGACGACGTGCTGCGGTCCGAGGGCGGGCGGGTCGAGTGGATCGACGCGCGCCCGCTGCTGCCCGGCGTCCCCGCGCTCGGGGACGGGCCGGATGTGCAGCTGTGGCCGCACCTGCACGGGACGGACGCGATGTACCTGGCGCTGCTGCGGCGGACGGCCTGATCGGACGGCCTGATCGGACGGCCTGGTCGGTTCGGTCTGGTTGGACGGTCGGGTCGGCTCAGCCTGATCGGGCGGCCTGGTCGGCTCAGCCTGATCGGGCGGCTTCCCCGGGTGGCCCGGTCGGTTCGAGGTGGTCGCTTGCACCTCCCGTAGGGGGAGGAGGCAGGGTGGTGGCCATGAACGGCGACACGACCTACACCATCGGTGAGCTGGCCCGGCGGACGGGGCTGACGGTCAAGACCGTCCGCTTCTACTCGGACCAGGGGATCGTGTCGCCGGCCGACCGCAACCCGGCCGGCCACCGGCGGTACGGCGTCGACGCCGTCGCGCGCCTGGAACTGGTCCGCACCCTGCGGGAGCTCGGGCTCGGACTGCCCGAGATCCGGTCGGTGCTGGAGCGTGAACGTGCCCTGCCCGCCGTCGTGGCGGCGCACGCCGAGGCGCTCGACGTCCGGATCCGGGTGCTGCGACTGCAGCGGGCCGTGCTGGGCGCGGTGGCCAGGCGCGGGTCCACGCCCGAGGAGTTGACGATGGTGCACCGGCTGGCCCGACTGTCGGAGGACGAACGGGAGCGCCTGGTGGGGGAGTTCCTGACCGGAGTGTTCGGTGGGTCGGTGGCCGGTGGATCGGTGGCCGGTGGGTCGGCGGCTGTCGGGTCGGCGGCCGGTGGCCGGTTCGCGGGCGTGGCGCGGTCGTTGACGCCGGAGCTGCCGGCCGATCCGTCGGCCGAACAGGTCGAGGCCTGGGTGGAGTTGGCGCAGCTGGCGGCGGACGACGGGTTCCGGGAGCTGTTGCGCGGACTGCTGGCGGACGAGGCGGCGGAGGCCGGAGAGGGCCGACCGCGTCCCGGACTGGCGGTGGCCGTACGGGAGTTGGCCGGTCCGGCGGTCGCGGCCGGGGTGGTTCCGGAGTCGCCGGAGGCGGCGGTGATCGCGGCGGAGCTGCTGACGCGGTACGCGGCGATGCTGCCGGACGGTGCCGAGGCGGTGCGGGGTCGGTCGGGGGATCGATCGGGGGATCGGCTGCGGGGTCGGCTGGGGGAGAGGCTGGCGGCGATGGCTGATCTGCGGCGGGAGCGCTATCTGCACCTGCTGGCGGTGGTCAACGGGTGGTCGGAGCCGGAGAGTCGGGCGATCGAGCTGGACTGGGCGCGGCGCGCGGTGGCCTGAACCGGTACGGGCGGCGTGGGCGTGGTGGCCACGTCGACGACGGTTGGGGCTGGGGCTGGGGCTACCGCTACGGCTTCGGCTGGGGGTGTGCCGGGCCGGGGAAGCCGGTGAGGAAGGCGTGGGCCTGGGCACGCAGGTCGTCGACCGGCGGGTCGTCGCAGACCACCTCCATGCCGAGCGCGGTCGTCTGCCCCCAGTGGAAGTAGGACTGGAAGGCGAGGTACGGGCGGTGGTCGTCGCTGGGGTCGAGGCCGACGGCGAAGGTCGCGAAGTGGTTCCGCTCGCTCTCCGTCCGGGCGAACTCGGTCCGGGAGAGCTCCCATTCGAACTCATAGGGCTCGGGTTCGGCGGGCAGGTCCAGCAGGGCCTGGGCGAGCCGCCGGACCTCGTCCGAGTGGGCGAACGGGAGTGACTCGGATCCGAAGGGGCCCGCGGCGAACAGCTCCCACTCGCGGCCGTTGTGGCTGACGGTCAGTGCCCAGTGGCCGGCCTGGTCGTGCCACTGGCAGTGGAGGGTCTGATCCGGATTCATGGTGGTCAACCTCCCTGTGGTTCCCGACTGTTCGTAGTCCCTCATCGTGGCACACCGGCCGGTGGGGGGAAGTCGGGTGTGAGCCGTTCTCGGGCCCGTTGCCAGGCTTCCTGAAGGGGCCGGTAGCCGATGACGGTGATGCCGTGCTCGGCGAGGAGCCGAGGGGCCTCGGGGGACACCAGGAACTCGTGATCGGTGCGGCGCACGCGCCAACCGTCGTCGTGCGGGGCACGCGGGTCGGGCCCGGTCAGGCCGGGGTGCAGCGCCCACTCGGTCAGGCCCGGCGGGAGCGCGGCCAGCAGCCGGGCGTAGTGGGCGGGCTTGTCGTCCAGGGGGACGGCGAAGCTGTCGAGGAAGTCGTGGTCGACGACCGGCAGGCCGAGTCGGCGCATCCGGGCCAGGGCGGGTGGCAGCCAGACCCGTACCGCCAGGCCGTACTCGGCACCGAGGGCGAGGGTGAGGTCGAGGATGTCCTCGCGGCCGCCGTCGGCGAGGCAGTGGAAGTCGAGGTGGGTCGGTGCGAGACCGGCCGCCCCCACCGCGTCGATCTGGGCGCGGAACTCGCGCTCGACGTGGTCGAGCCGGGCGCGTTCGAGCAGTCGGGAGCGTCCGGCGGGCGTGGGGGCGAAGAACCCGCCGGTGTCGTCGAGGAGGGACGGTACCCGGTCGCGGGCGGCCGGCGGGCCCCAGCGGAGGTGCGGTGACTCGCAGACCAGGGTGAGGTGGACGCCGAAGGGGACGTCCGGGTGCCGGCGCAGGAGCTGCAGCGCGTGCGGGGCGGCGTGGCAGACGGTCATCAGGCTGCAGGAGGCCGCGATGCCGTTCCGAACGGCGTCGATCACGGCGAGGTTGACGGACTCGTCCCGGCCGAGGTCGTCGCAGTTGAGCAGCAGGAGGCGGGCGTCGGGCGGGTGGTGGAGGAGGGCGTTGGCGCTGGGGGTGGGGGAGGCGGCGGGGCCGGTGGCGGGCATGGGGGGAGTCTGTACCGGCTCCCGGGGTGGGCGCGCGGGGATTTCCGCCGGGGGCGAACGGGGGCGAACGGGGGTGGCGCGGTGGGTCGGTGCGGTGGCCGGTGCGATGGGTCGGTGGGTCAGCCGGTGGTGGGAGCCGGTGCGGTGGGTCGGTGGGGTGGGTCGGTGGGTCAGCTCATGGGTCAGCCGGTGGTGGGAGCCGGGTGCCAGGGGCGGTCGGGGCGGGTCCGGACCGGGGCCGAGGTGAGACGCAGCCCGTACACCTCGCGGTCGGTGGCCTCGTACGGGACCTGGCCGAGGTACTCGTGGCCGGTGAGGTGGCACCAGGCGGGCAGGTCGAGCGGGGCGGCGGGGTCCGTGGTCTGGATGTGGACCACCGCGCCGGCCGGCAGGTGCGCGATGCGGGCACGCAGGCGGAGCAGCAGCTGGACGCAGAGCAGGCCGGTGCCGTCGATGGTGAGGTCGGGGGCGGTGCGGTCGGGCGCGAGCAGGGGGCCGTCGGGGGCGAGGGGCGGGCCGTCGGGGCCGAGCGGCGTGCGGTCGGGGTCGAGCGGGGCGGACGGGGTGGCCGGGGAGGTCATCGGGGGGTCTCCTGGGTGGTGCGCCAGAGGCGGCGGGGCAGTTCGCCCTCCTCGAAGGGGTGGACGTCGGTGAGGTGCCAGCCCACGGCGAGCGCGTCCACCAGCTCGCGGGGGAAGAAGTGGACGGCGAAGCCGCCGTGCTCCCAGATGTCGTCCCCGTGGCCGGTACCCGCGCCGTAGTGGGCTTCGCCGGTGTGGCGGACGGTGCGGGTGCGGGTGCGGGTGCGGGTGGTCAGGTGGTCAGGTGGACCGGGCTCAGCCTAGGACCGGGGTGCGGCGGTGGCCCCCGCGGGTCTCCGGTGGCGCTGCTCAGCCGAGGGGCGTGCCGGGGGCGGTGCCTCCGAGTCGGGTGAGCAGGGCGGACAGCCGGCCGAGGTCCTCGGGGCTCCACTGCCCGGCCGCGAAGTGGTCGGCGGCGACCTGGCGTGCGGTGTGCAGCATCTCGGCGAGCCGCTCGCGACCGGTCGGGGTGAGGGCGGCGTAGGCGACCCGGGCGTCGCGGGCCGCGGCCTCGCGGGTGACCAGGCCGATCCGCTCCAGCGGTGCCAGGCCGCGGGTCACGCCGGAGGCGGTGAGGCCGAGGGCCTCGGCGAGGTCGACCCGGCGCATCCTGCCGCCGGGGGCCTGGGCGAGGTGGAGCAGCATGGTGAAGTCGGACAGGCTCACGCCGTGCAGGCCGCTCAGGCTCGCGTCGAACCGCTTGACCACGGCCGCCTGGGCGCGGACCAGCCGCAGGGCGGTGTCCAGCGGGTCGGGGCTCGGGGGCGTGTCGGTCGGTTCCGTCGTCTCGGGCTTTGTCATTGCCACCTCCTTGACTGCTCAAGTATATCCTTACGGAGAGCCGTCAAGGAGGTGGCCGGGGGAGGGGGGCGGTCAGCCGGCGGCGTTGGCGGCGCGGCGCTGACGCTTGCCGAGCGGTGCCTGGGAGAGGTCCTCGGCCTGGGAACGGAGGTTCTTGAAGCCGTAGCCGCGGGCGGTCAGCCAGCTCTCCGCCGCCTGCTCGGCCCGTTCGGTGGCCGCCAGGATGTCCTCCTCGGCCTCGCCCTCGTCGAGGAAGCGGAAGGTGAAAGCGGACCGCGCGGAGAGGTCGTAGCTGAGGTGGCCCTCGCGGGTGAAGGCCGCGTGCAGCACGTCGTGCTCGGGCGCGGCGGCCAGGAGTTCGGCGCGCTGCCCGTCGATGAGGCCGTCGAAGACGCCGCGCACCATGATGCGGAAGGTTCGGGTAGTCATCCCCCGACCATAGGCAGGAGGGGCTGCCGACCGCCAACGCGATTTCGTCGCGTCGGCGGTCGGCGGTCGGCGGTCGGCGGTTCGTGGCCGTGGTTCGTGGCCCCAGGTGGGGAGGCGGTCAGCTGTTGACGCCCAGTTGGGCCAGCAGCGTCGCGTTGTCCTCGATGTGCCAGTCCTCGACGATCCGGTCGGTGCCGACGTGCTGGATGTCGATCGCGTTGAACTCGACGGACCGGCCCTCACCGCGGACGCCGTTGAAGGTGCCGGTGAAGTGGCCGCGGAAGACCAGCCTGGCGGTGATCTTGTCCCCGGTGACCAGGACGTCGGACAGCTCGCAGGTCAGGTCCGGTACGGCGGCGCGGAAGGTGCGCGAGGCGAGCGCCGGGCCGGTCGGGCCCTGCGGGCGGCCGGGCGGCAGCGTGTTGTCCCTGAACTGCGGACTGATCGCCGCGTCCAGGTACCGCTGCTGCCCGGTGTTCCAGAACGTGTACAACTGCTGGGCCAGGCGCACCTCTTGGGCCGCGCGCCGGGAGCCGATCGAACGGTCCACGGTGAGCGCCTTCGGCTGGACCAGGTCGGGCGAGCGGTCGACCAGGCGCTGCGGCCAGGAGTGCGAGGACTCGTGGCGGTCGGCGGTGGCGTCAGCGGTGGGGCGGCCGGCCCCGTGGACGGGCGTGGCCGCGGCGGTACCGCCCGCCAGGGCGGCCAGGGCGAAGGCGACGGCGGCGGCACGGGCGGCGGTGCCGGTCCGCGGTCGCGGGCGTCGGCGGGCCAGGTCCGAGCGTCGGAGGTCAGACAAGGCGACCGCCCCCGTCGACGTGCAGCACCGTGCCGGTGACGTACGGGTTGTCGATCGCGTACAGCACCGCCTTGATCAGGTCGTCGGGACTGCCCACGCGTCGCGCCGGATTGCGCCCGGCCACGCCGCGCAGGAACGCCTCCTTGTCGGCACCGAGGCCGTCCCAGGAACCGGTGTCGACGATGCCGGGGGAGACCGCGTTGACCCGCACCGGTGCGATCTCCACCGCCAGCGCCTGCACCAGGAAGGCGAGCGCGCCGTTGGTGGTGGCCATCACCGTGCGCTCGGGGGCCGGACGCCAGGCGGCGACACCGGAGAAGAAGGTGAACGAGCCGCCCTCGGCGACCTGCCCCACCAGATGCTTCGCCAGCAGCAGCGGCCCGATCACCTTGGCTGCGAACGCCCGCTGAACATCGGCTGCGTCGAGCTCCCGCAGCGGCCCGTTGGCCGGCATCGCGGCGGTGGACACCAGGTGGTCGAACGAGCCCACCCGGGAGGCGAGTTCGGCGATCGACCGCTCGTCAGCGAGGTCGAGCGAGAACACCTCCGATGGCCCGGACAGCTCTCCGGCCGTCCACTCCAGCTTGCGCGGATCCGGACCCGCCAACACGAGGTCGGCACCGGCCGCCGACGCGGCCTTCGCGAGCGCCCGCCCGGTGCGCGAACCCGCACCCACCACCACGAGACGTCGACCCTTCAGGGAACCGTCATCGGACACGGGAGAACTCCTTCGTCATCGGGGAAGCGGCCGACCGTCCGCTTGCGGCGGCCGCACCACGACCCTCCCCCGACCTGGTGTGATGAGTCCAAGGCTTGTTTTCGATGCAATCGATAACATCTGTTCATGGCAACGCTCCGGCAGCTCGAATACCTGGTCGCAGTGGTCGACACCGGATCCTTCACCCGTGCGGCCGAACAGCTGCACGTCACCCAGCCCGCGCTCTCCCACCAGATGCGGGCCCTGGAGAACGCCGTCGGCGGCCCACTGCTCGAACGCCTGCCCCGCTCGGTACGGCTCACCCCCATGGGGCGGGCGGTGCTGCCGCACGCCCGCGCCGCGCTCGCCGAAGCCGAACGCCTCCGCACGGTGGCCCGGCGCACCGCCGGACTGGAGCAGGGCGAGCTGGAGGTCGCGGCCGTCTACTCGGTCAGCCTCGGCATCCTGCCGCCCGTCCTGCGCGCCTGGCGCCGACTCCACCCCGGCGTGCAGATCCGGCTGCGTGAGTACCCGCACGCCGACCGGCTCCAGGCCGCCATGGCCGCCGGCTGCGCCGACGTCGCCGTCGGCCCCGCCCCGGCCGACTGGGAAGGCCCGATCCGCGAACTCGGCGTCGAGGAGTTCGTGGTCGTCCTGCCCGCCGACGACCCGCTGGCCGACCGCCCCGGCGGCACGATCGCGCCGGCCGAACTCGCCGACCGCGCCTGGGTCCACTACGCCCCCGACAACGGCCTCGCCGACCTGCTCGACCGCGTCGCCGCCCAGGCCGGCTTCCATCCCCGAGCGGCCGTCCGCGCTGAACAGACCTCCGCCGCACCGCTGTTGGCGGCCGCCGGCCTCGGGCCCGCCCTGGTGCCCGCCAACATCGTCCCGCCGCACTTCGACGGCGCCGTGCTCCGCCCGGACCCACCGATCCGCCGCACCCTCACCGCCTACACCCGCACCCGCCCCGACCCGCTCACCGTGGCCTTCGCCGACCTCCTCGCCGCCCAGGCCCGGGTCAATCCGCCTGGCCTGTCGGTGGCCGGGTTGGGGGGTGGTGTGGTGGAGGGGTGATGTGAGGTGGGCTGAGGGGGTGTTGGGGTGGGTGTCCAGGTGGGCCTGTTCGGCCTGGGCGGTGGTTGGGGTGGGGTGTGTGGGGTGTGGCCGTCGGGGTGGGTGTCTCGCGGGTCGGGTCGGGTCGGGTCGGGTCGGGTTGGCTCGGCTCGGTTCGGCGGTGCGGGTGGGTGGTGGTGTCGTGTGGGCGAGGTGGTCTCACCGCCTGCACTCACACCCGCCCGGCCCGGCGGTGGTCGGGGTGGGGTGAGGGCGGCGGCCCGTCCTGTGGTGGGCAGCGGTGTTGCATCGGGGAGAGGTGCGGGTCGTTCGCGGGCTCGGGCTGTCGGACGGGCGGTGAAGTCGGTTCGGTGTGAGCGGATGTGACGATGCGCCAGGTGGGCCTCGGGTGGATCCATGGCAGAGCCTCCTTCTGCGGCGGCCCGGGTGGCTGCCGTTCGGTGACTCCAAGAGTGGTTGCCCCGGCCCCGATCGCGCATGTGCCGATCGGCAGGAATCCTGGGGGAAGTGGCTGGGCCGATCCTGCCGAACGGCACTCCCGCCGGGACTGCTGCTGCGGAACCATGGCCGCATGACCGACATCGAGCCCACCGCGCCGCCCGCCGAGCGGCGCCGCACTCTCCTCGCCGCGATCCACCGCGCCGGCGGCACCTGGACCCGGCAGCGGGCCTGGGAGCTCTACCGGCCCCGGCCGGAGCCGAAGTTCGTCCGCCGGGACCTACAGGCGCTCTGTGCGGCCGGCCTCCTCGTCCGCGTCCGGATCGGTGAGTACCGGGTGCCGCGGTGAACGGGGCGAAGGGGTTCGCTACGCCCGGGCCGGGAGCCGGGTGCAGACGGCTCCGATGGCGAGGGCCGCGGGTTCGGCATCGAGGGTGGCGAGGGTGAAGGCGGTGGTGAGTGCGCTGATGTCGCGGGTCTCGCGGAGGAGGTAGTGGTTGCCGCCGGGGATCTCGTAGCGGGCGAGGTCAGGGACGACCCGGCGGGCGCGCAGCGCGTACTCCAGCGACTGGGTGGCGTTGGCCGCGCTGTTGTCGCCGGTGCCGTGGACGATCAACACCCGTCGGCCGGCCAGCTGGTCGACGGCGTCGCCGCTGGGCAGCCAGGGGGCGATCCCGGCGACGCCGACGACGGAGGGGTGTCCGGCGCACCAGAAGGCGGCGCGGCCGCCGAGGGAGTTGCCGATCAGGACCACCGGCGCGCCGTCGTACCGTCGGGCGAGCTCGTCGAGCGCCCACCGGGTGTCGACGGCGGTGTCGGCGTCGTCGCCGTTCCAGCCGCCGTAGCGGTAGCGCAGCACGTGGACGGCGAGGCCGTGCGGGCGGCCGCGCTCGGTGAGCTCGGTGGCGAGCTCCCGCAGGCCGAGTTCGGCGACCTTCACTGGTCCGCGGCGGCTTCGGATGAACCCGCCGGGCAGCAGCAGGGCGACGCCGTTGACCGGCCCTTCCTCCTGCCGCGGGGTGAGTTCTGGGGTGCGCTCACGGTGCGCTAGGAACACGCGGAATCCTCCCTGGGGTGTACAGGCGGATTCTACGGTTCCGGGGGTGGGGCCCGGTGCGTGAGCAGGGACTCCAGGACCCAGCCGGTGACCCCACTGCGCGCCACCATGACCCTGGCCCAGCGGGCCCCGAGCGGTGAGGTCCAGGTGTCCACCACCTCGACGACGTCACCGGAGCTGGCCAGCCCGACGACGGTGTCTCCGCCGGAATGGCCGAGCCGGACGTTGGCGGCGTTGGCCGAGACCTCCCACCAGCCCGCCCCGACGGCGGGCGGCCGTTCGTCGCCCGGTGTGACCGCGGCCGGCGCGAGCAGGATCGCGAGGGAGAGGACCGCTGCCGTCGCCCGGGCGGTCACGGCCACGGGGGCCTCGGCGGCGCGGTGCGCGCGGACGGCGGTGACGGCGTGACGGGCGGGGGAGTCATGTACAGCAGAACGAGCCGACCCTGCGTGTGCGCACTGTCGGGCGTCGAGGCTCACCCGTTCGAGTGGGCGGAGTCGGGGAGCAGCCGCCCTCCGACCACGGGGAGAATCTTGCTCCGTTATCGGACCGGGGGAGCGCTTCGACCAGGTCGTCCCGGCCTGGGCGACGTGGTGCGGGCCCGCGGGCAGGTCCGCGTGCTGCTCCGAGCAGGGGGCGGAGGGTCGGGCCGCAGGAAGTCGGGCGGGCCGACTTCCTGCTCCGCTGGTGGCGAGGAGGGAGTTCGTAACGATCACCCCATTCGGCGCCTCGCATGTGCAGGTGATGGCCGGGGTTTTCCCTGCTCTTTGTTTTGGATGACCGGGGCCTCTGCGACGATCCGATGATCGTCGTCCTGATGCGGTGGGCGGCGCGTCGCAGGGGAGAGAACGGCATGGCCGTTGGGCCCGAGGACAGCGTTGTCCGGGCGGGGTGGGGTGCCAGGTTCGCCTGGGACAAGGAGATCTGGATGGTGGTCGCCGGCGGGGTGCTGGGCGGCCTGTTCGCGACCATCGGGCTGGCCGCACTGCTCGGGCCGGCGAACGGGTTCGGCGGCGACAGCCTCGGATACCTGGGCATCATCAGCATCCTCGGACTGATGCCGTGCGGCGGGGGACTGGTCTGGGCGCTGATCCACCCCCGGCGCGGCTTCCCGGCGATCGCCGTCGGGATGCTGCTGGGGCTCGGGATCTTCTTCGCCTTCGCCGGTGAAGGCGTGGACGACGCCTGGAAGGCCCCGCTGGACCGGCCGTCCACGACCCGCGCGCTGGGCAGCTGGACGGCCGGGGACCTGGTGGTGCGGGTCCGCCCCGACCAGGTGGTCGCCTACCGCAGTGCCACCGGGGCCGTCGTGTGGCACTGGACGCTGCCGGGGGAGGACTCGGTGTGCGCGATGAGCCGTGGCATCGGGGCCGGCACCGCCGGGCAGGGCTCCGTCGGGCTGATCGGCCACTCGCCGCACGACAAGCCGTGCACCGCGGTGACCGCGCTCGACCTCTCCGACGGCAGGGAGGGCTGGACCACCGCCGTCGACGCGCCGGCACGGGACGGGGACGCGGCGACGCCGGACGTGGTCACCGTCGCCGGCGGGCAGGCCGTCCTGCAGGAGAAGGACGGCTGGCGGGCCGTCCGGCTCGCGGACGGTGCGGCGGTGTGGCGCGGGACGACCGACGCCGGCTGCGCCCCGCTGCACGTCGCCGGCGGGGCGGCGGACGTGGTGACGGTCGCGCAGTGCGGCGCGGCGGCGCCCGTGCTGCGGTCGCTGGCCGCCGAGGACGGGCGGGAGCAGGCGCGCATCGCGCTGCCCGTGGCGGGCGGGCTGAAGAACCTCGCGGTGATGTCGGTCGATCCGCTCGCGGTGTGGGTCGACGCCCAGGGGGAGCGCGGGACGCACGCGGTCCTCAGCTTCGACCGGGCGGGGCGGCCGCGGGCGTCGATCCCGGTGTCCGGGAGCGAGTACGACCTGGACGTGATGCTGGGCGGCCTGCACGCCTTCGACGAGTTCGACGCCCGGCCGCTGTTCGGCGGGGTGGTCGTCGGGGACCTGTTCGTCGTGCCGGGGGAGCGGCCCGGCGACGTCACCATCGGCAGTGGCAGGAACCCGGTCCGCAGCGCGACCGGCCGGCTGGTGGCGTACTCGCTCGCGGACGGCGGGCAGCGGTGGACGGCGGGGTTGGACGACCAGGTCTCGGGCCTGGTGGTGGACGGGACGTCGGTGTGGGCGATGACGCGCAACCGGATCACCCGGGTGGACGCCGCGACCGGACGGCGGAACGCCGAGCTGGACGTGAACGGCACGTCGTCGCTGTACCCGGTGGACCTGTCGGTGTCGGGGCCCAAGCAGTTCACCGTGGTCGCGGAGGACGGGACGCGGGACGAGCCGCCGGTGCGCGGGCTGAAGTGAGGGGCGATCGGACGTCGGCGGCGGCCCCTCACCGGGCACGCCGCCCACGGCGTGGTCGGCGGTGCCGCCCGCGGCGCCCGGCCCGCGGTCAGCGGGAGTCGTTCCGGAAGCCCGGGTAGCCCAGGATGAGGACCTTCTCGGCCGGGTTCCGGACGTAGGGGATCACCTTGCCGGTGTCCTCGAAGCCGAGCCGTCGGTAGAAGGCCAGCGCGCGGCCGTTGCCCTCGTTCACGCCGAGGGTCAGCCACCGGACGTCGACGTGCTCCTGCGCGTGGCGGACGGTCGCGTTCACGAGGTCGGCGGCGGGGCCGCCCGCACCGCGGTGCCCGGGGGCGACGTAGACGGCGTGGACGTGCGCGGTGTCGGGCACGTGCGGGATGGGCTCGACCGCGGCCATCCCGACCCAGTTCCCGTCCTCGTCACGGACGGTGAACGTGGCGCGGTCCCGGGCGGTGGCCTCGGCGGCGGCGTGCTGCTGCCAGTAGCCGTCGGGGCGGGCGGCGGTGTCGGCGTAGGAGAGGCTGAAGGCGTCGGGGGAGTCCCGCAGCGCCTCCAGGGTGATCTCGCGGAGTTCCCGCCATTCCTCGGTGGCCATCCGGCGTACGACGTAGTGCATGCGCCGAGCCTGGCACGGGTGCGGGGCGGGCGGATCACGCGTGAGGATGATCTTCATCGCGGGCCGCTCCGGCTCGGGGCTGCGGGTAACCCCGGTTCCGGGCCGCGGGCCACTCCGGGGTGGGCCTCCCGGGCCGTCCGGCGCCGGGGAGCGCCGCCGCGACCGGCGGATCTGAGCCTTCCAGGCGGTTGTGTCAGGCTGGTGTGGGAGCACCGCGGAGATCGGGAGGCTCGTGATGGCCGAGACCAGCGTGAACGGGGTGGCGCTGCACTACGAGGCCCAAGGTGAGGGCCCCGGCGTCGTCCTGGTGCACGGCTCGTGGAGCGACGGGGACTCCTGGGCGCGGGTGATGCCGGGCCTGGCGGAGTCCGCCACCGTCGTCGCCTACGACCGCCGGGGGCACAGCCGCAGCGAGGACCCGCTCACCCAGGGCTCGGTCCACGAGGACGCGGCCGACCTGGCCGGGCTGATCCAGGGGCTCGGCCTCGCCCCGGCCTTCGTCTACGGCGACTCCTACGGCGCACTGGTCACCCTCCGGCTCGCCTCGGCCCGTCCCGACCTGCTCCGCGGGATCGGCGTGCACGAGCCGCCGGGCACCGGCATCCTGCTCGCCGACCCGGACCTCCGCCCGATCGGCACCGCCTTCGCCGACCGGATCGCCGCCGTCCGGGAGCTGCTGGAGCAGGCCGAGTCCGCTGCGGCCGCCGAACTGTACGTGGACAGCCTCGCCTTCGGGCCGGGCGCGTGGGAGCAGCTGCCCGCGCCGATCCGGCACACCTACATCCGCAACGCGCCCACCTACCTGGACGAGCTGCGCGACCCGGACGCGCTCGACCTCGACCTCACCGGGCTGGCCCGGTACACCGAACCGGCGCTGCTCACCCAGAGCGACGACAGCGCGCCGATGTTCGGCGAGGTGCTGGACCTGGTCGACCTCGCCCTGCCGAAGGCGGAACGGCACCTGTACAACGGCGCCGGCCACGCCCCGCACCTGTCGCAGCCAGAGGAGTGGGTGCGGGTGGTCCTCCCGCGCGTGCTGGTGTGAGGCGGACCGCAGCCGGGCCCGGGAGCTGAGCGCTCCTCGGGTCCGGCGGCCGTGCTCCCCGGACCCTCGACGGTGCTCCTGCGGGCGCCACAGGCCCGGTGGGCGCCACAGCCCCGGCGGGCGCGGCCGATCGGGGTGGGTTCGTCCGCCTTCCGGGTGATGACGATTCGCCCCTGGACGAATCGCGGAGCCGACGCTCGCCACTGAACTCCCTTGGGGCACACGCTACTTCGGTGACCGCGTCCACACGGACGCGGCCGACCGGAAGGACGAACATGACGAGCACGCGTGGCCGCGTCGCCGCCCTGCTGGGAGCCGTCGCGGTGGTCGCCGGCACCACCCTGGCCACTCCCGCCCTCGCGGCGGCCGCCGAACCGGCCGGAGTCGGGGGCGGGATCTCCAGACAGGCGCCCTGTCCGGACGCGCCCGAGTTCACCTGCGGGACCCTCACCGTCCCGCTCGACCACAGCGGTGCCACGCCCGGCAGCCTCGACCTCGCCGTGGCGGTCGCCGGCAACACCGACGCCCCCAAGGGCGACCTGCTGTTCCTCACCGGCGGCCCCGGCCAGCCCGGTGTGCCGCTGATGAAGCGGATCGCGAGCAAGCTGGAACCCGTCCTCAAGGACTACCGCCTGGTCATGTACGACCAGCGCGGCACCGGAGGCGGCGCACTCCAGTGCCCAGGCCTGCAGGAGGACATGGGCTCCTCCGACCTCGCCGCGCCGCGCGAACAGTCGATCGCCGACTGCGCCGCCGCCCTCGGCCCGAACGCCCGCTTCTACGGCACCGCGGACACCGTCGCCGACATCGACCTGCTGCGCCACGCCCTCGACGACCGGCGCCTCACCCTCGACGGCGTCTCCTACGGCACCTTCGTCGCCGAGCGGTACGCGCTCGCCCACCCGACGCACGTGGCCCGCCTGGTGCTCGACTCGGTGGTGCCGCAACAGGGTTACGACCCCCTCGACCTGGCCGCGCTGCCCGCCAGTGCCCGTGTCCTGACGGCCGCCTGCCGGGCCACCGGCTGCACCACCGACCCGGCCGCCGACCTCGCCACGGTCGTCCGGCAGTACGGCAACGGGGCGCAGATCCTGGACGCCCTCACCAGCTACGAGTTCACCGACCCGAACTACGGCGGCGTCCCGGAGGCGCTGCACGAGGCCGCCGCCGGGCAGCCCGCGAAGCTCCAGAACTTCATCGACACCGTCCACCAGGGCGACGCCGCCCCCGCCAACCTGCTCAGCCAGGGACTGCACGCCGCCACCGTGTGCGCCGACGGCCGCTTCCCGTGGGGCACCGCCGACACCCCGGTCGCAGGGCGTGCGGCGGCGCTGGAGCGCACCCGGCAGCGGCTGACCGCCGAGCAGACCTGGCCGTACGACGCCGCGACCGCCACCGGGCTCGGCAGCCTGCTGGTCTGCCTGGACTGGCCGCGCGAGCCGGTGCCGCCGACGCCGTCGGCGCACCGCAAGCTGCCCGACGTGCCGGTGCTGCTGCTCGGCGGCGACCGGGACCTCTCCACACCGAACGAGTGGCTGTACCAGCAGGCCGCGTCGGCCCACGACCCGCAGATCGTGATCGTGCCCGGGGCCGCACACTCGGTGCAGACCCGGGCGGCGAACCCGGTCGGGCGGCAGGCGGTCTACGACTTCCTGCTGAAGCAGGGGTGAGGTAGCGGGGAGACCGGGGGCCCGGGGAGACCGGGGCCGAGGACCCGGCGGCGGTCCGTGCCACACGGGGGTGGGGACGGGGCGCCACCGGGCCTCCACGGACCGGGCGGGCGGACCGGGCGGGCGGACCGGGCGCGGGCGGACCGGCGTAGGCCGAACCGCCCGCGCCCGGCTCAGCGTTCGGCCGCGCCCCAGCCGTCGTCCGGCAGCGTGCGGTCCGGTTCGGGGCAGTCGACGTGCTCGTAGCCCCACAGCATCGCCTTGTGCAGCACCCACTCCTCCAGCGGCGGCTGGTCGTAGGCCTCCCGGTTGGTCAGGACCAGCTCCACCCGGACCTCCTCGGCCGGCGAGAACAGCAGGTTCCGCTGGTTCGGGAGGTTCTCGTACGTCACCGTCTGCCAGACGCAACCGGCGGCGGTGAGCGCGGCCATCAGCTCGGCCTCGGTCACGCGGGTGTCGAGCGTCACCGACTCGCCGCCCGGCCGCGGGAGTTCCAGCTCGCCGTGCCAGACCGGCAGGGACAGCGAATGGAGCTGCCGGCAGCGGCAGAACACCGTCTGCACGTCGCCCCAGCCGAAGCCGTGCGGCCAGCGGTTGTCGCGGCGGATCCGGCCGCCGTCCCAGGGATCGCCGTAGCGGGCGGCGAGTTCGGGCAGCGAGGCGCCGTGGCGCAGGTCGCCGAGGCCGCCGGTGGAGACCAGGCCGGTGAGGACGGTGAGGAAGTCCGTCATCCCAGGCACCCGCGTACCGCGTCGATCAGCCGGTTCGCCCGGGCGTCGCCGTGGCCGATCATCCGGTTGGCGACGTAGGCGAAGCCGACGCCGAACTCGTCGTCACCGAAGGCGAACTGGCCGCCGGCGCCGTCGTTGCCGAAGCTGCGCCCACCGAGCAGCGGACGGAACGCGGGGGAGTCGAGCAGCACGCCGGAGCCCCAGCGGGCGCCCATGTCGAAGCCCAGGAAGCCCGCGCCGGAAGAGACTTCGCGCACCGCGTCGGTGACCGTGTCGGGGGAGAGCAGCCGCTCGCCGCCGTCCAGACCGGTGACCGCCGCCGCGTACAGGCCGGCCAGCCCGGTGGCGGAGGCGACGGCACCCGCGCCGGGCAGCTCGATCGCGTGCAGGGCCGGGTCGTTCCAGCCGTGCGGCACGTCCAGGCCGGGAAAGACCAGTGCGCCGTTCATCGTCACGATCCTGGTGAGCAGGTGCTCCGGGCCGGGCATCGGGCGGCGGCCCTCGGCCTCCACCAGCCGGGCCAGGCGGGGGAGTTCGCTCTCCGGAAGGCCGATCCAGACCGGCAGGCCGAGCGGCTCGGCGAGCTCCTTGCGCAGGAAGCCCCCGGGGGTCAGACCGGTGATCCGGCGGATCACCTCGCCGACCGCGAAGCCGAACACATGGCCGTGGTACTCGTAGGTCGTGCCCGGCTCCCAGAGCGGTTCCTGGGCCTCGATCGCCCGGATCACCGGCTCCCAGGCCGCGACCTCCTCGAAAGGGAGCACCGCGTCCAGCGCCGGCAGGCCGGCCCGGTGGCCGAGGACCATCCGGGTGGTGACGGACTGCTTGCCGTGCCGCGCGAACTCGGGCCAGTAGCGCGCGATCGGCGCGTCCAGGTCGAGTCGGCCCTGCTGGGCGAGCAGGTGCGCACAGATGCTCACCGCGCCCTTGGCGCACGAGAAGACCGGCACCACGGTGTCCTGCGTCCAGGCGCGGCCGGTGCGCTCGTCGGCCGTGCCGCCCCACAGCTCGACCACCTTGCGGCCGCCGGCGTACACCGTGACGGCGGCGCCCAGTTCGGGGAACTCCTCGAAGTTGGCGGCGAAGACGTCCGCGACTGCGCCGTAGTGCTCGTCCGCCCACCCCTGGTACTGCTGCATGGTGCGTGTCTGCCCTTCCCTGGTCAAGATCACCGACCGGTCCACGGTACGGCGTCGGCGCGGCCGCGACGAATGATTTGACCGGAGCCGGGGCGGGTGGGGCGAATGTGACAGTCCGACATGCCCTCCTGCTCCGAGAGGACCGGTTGGTGCAGCGGGTTCTGCGGGCCACCCGCGGTCGGTACTGCGGTGTCGAGGTGCGACGGTGCAGCGGTGCTCCGGGTCCGCACTATGCTGTCCGGCGGTCCTGGGACCGAAGGGCCGGAGACCGGGGGAGGAACATGAGCGACGACCGTGCCGGGACGGGCTTCGGCACCCATCCGGCGAAGCCCGGGGCCGCAGGGTTGCCGCAGCAGTACCAGTCCGGCAGCCACCAGATGGTGATCATCGCGCACCGCGGTGACCTGCTGGAGCTCTACAATCCGTGGGGCGCCACGGTCTGGGTCAGCGAGAGCGACTTCGTCGACAACCACATGCAGGGCGCGTCCGACGACCGGTTCCCGGCCGTGTCGAGCGTCCGAATGCCCGAGTGAGGCCCGAAGTGACCACCCCGCAGCCCCGGAGCGGCCGCGTGACGCGCCGCCGGATCCTCCTCGCCCTGACCGCGGTGCCGGCCGTCGCGATCACCGTGGGCGCGGTGGCCGTGCACCGGATGACCACCGGCAGGCTCGACCACGGCACGGTGTTCGGCGCGACCTCGGACCGGCTCACCGTCAAACCCGGCGAACTCTTCTCCATCGAGGTGTTCGGGTACCAGGGGGCGCGCGACGCCTGGGCGGTGTCCGACCCCGGTCCCGACCCGACGGTCGTGCGGGCGTTCGGGGACGAGTACGTCGACAACGTCGGCATCGAGGACCTGGCCGCCCACGTCTTCGTCGGTTCCCTCGGCTCGGGCGGGCACTACTACTTCACGTTCCGTGCCCAGAGCCCGGGCCGGACCACCGTCACGCTGCACGACGGGGCCCCCGGCCACCGGGGCGGGAAGTTCGCCCACGGTTCCGACCGGACCGAACGGCAGTTCACCGTCGACGTCCGCTGAGCCTCCTCCTCCGGTTCGGGACGGCTAGCGGAGCGCGGGTGTGGGCAGGCTCGGTCGGAACGTCCGCACACGCTGCACCGGACGGCACGAGCCGCACCGGACGAAGGAGCCCAGGATGACCGCAGTGCACGAATCCGTCCTCGACGCGATCGGCGGGACGCCGCTGTTCCGGCTCGCCCGGCTCGGTGCCGGCCTCGCCGCGCCGGTGTACGCCAAGGCCGAGTTCCTCAACATCGGCGGCAGCGTCAAGGACCGCGCCGCGCTGTCCATGATCCTCGCCGCCGAGCGGGACGGGCTGCTGAAGCCGGGCGGGACGGTCGTCGAGGCGACCTCCGGCAACACCGGCATCGGCCTGGCCGTCGTCGGACGGCAGCGCGGGTACCGGGTGATCGCCGGGGTGTCGGACAGGTCGGCCGCCGAGAAGTCGGACATCCTGCGGGCGTACGGCGCGGAGGTGGTGCTCGCCCCGACCGCCCTGCCGCGGGAGGACCCGCGGCACCTGTTCAACGTGGTGCAGCGGCTCGCCGAGGAGATCCCCGGTGCCTGGTTCGCCAACCAGTACGACAACCCGGCCAATCCCGATGCCCATGTCCGGACCACCGGCCCCGAGGTCTGGGAGCAGACCGGCGGCCGGGTGACCCACTTCGTGGCGGGCGTCGGCACCGGCGGCACCGTCACCGGCACCGGCGGGTACCTGAAGCAGGTGTCCGGTGGCACGGTGACCGTCGTCGGCGCGGATCCGGAGTCCTCCTCGTACGGGGGCGGGGACGGCAGCCCCTGGTACGTCGAGAGCATCGGGCACTTCCTGCACCCCGGGACGGTCGAGGACCGCTTGCCGCAGGCCTACCGCCCGGAGGCGGTCGACTCCTTCGAGCGGATCCCGGACCGCGAGTCGCTGCTGACGGCGCGCCGGCTCGCCCGGGAGGAGGGCATCCTGGCCGGCCCGTCCTCGGGCGCTGCGGTGGCGGCGGCGCTGCGGGTGGCGCGGCGGCTGGGCCCGGACGACCTGGTGGTCGTGCTGCTGCCGGACTCGGGCCGCTCGTACCTGTCGAAGGTGCACAGCGACGCGTGGATGCGGGAGTGGGGCTTCCTGGAGGAGTCGGGGGAGACCGCGGTGCGGGAGGCGCTGGCGGCGGCCGGCCCGCTGGTGGCGGTTCCCGCCGACGCGACGGTCGGCGGGGCGGTGGAGGTGCTGCGCGACGTGCCGGGCGGCGTGGCCCCGGCGGTGCTGGCGCGGGCGGCGCGACCGTACGGGGTGAGCGCGACCGAGGTGGTGGGCTCGGTGTCGCGGGAGGTGCTGGTGGCGGCGCTCGCGGACGGCGGCGCGAAGCCGGGCGATCCGCTGGGCGGGCTGCTCGGGCCGGCGCTGCCGACGGTGGGCGTCGGGCAGTCGGCGGCCGAGGCGCGGGCGGCACTGGCGGGCGGGCACCCGGCCGTCCTGGTGCTGGTGGACGGGCGGGTAACCGGGCTGCTGTCGGGCGAGACGGTTATGACCTGACGACCAGTCAGGAGCTCTACGTGGGGGCCAGGATGGCGGAGATCACCCGGTCCAGGGTGCGGTCGAAGGCCTTGTCCGGATCGGCCGGTGGGCCGGCGGTGGCGAACGCCTGGGCCAGGTGCGGGAAGTCGCCGCTCGCTGCTGCCTGGCCGAGGTAGCCGACCAGCTCCGCCTGCCACTTGGCGCCCGCGGCCGCCGTCTGTTCGTACTGGGCGAACTGGGTGATGAACCCGTTGAACAGCGCCATCGCCTCCATCCGGGCCCCGCCGCCCAGCCCGGTGGGGGCGGTGACGGCCAGGAAGTGGTCGGTGTAGCGCAGCGCGTTGGGGCCCAGGCTGGGGCGGGCCAGCAGCAGTGCGGGCAGCCAGGGGTGGCGGCGGGAGATGCCGAGCTGCTGGTGGGCGAGGTCGGCGAGGTCGGCCCGGACGTCGCCGCTCGGCGCGGGCGGCAGTCGGTACTCGCCGGTGACCGCGTCGAGCATCAGGTCGAGCAGGTGCTCCTTCTTCGGCACGTAGTTGTAGAGCGACATGGTGCCCGCGCCGAGCGCCGCCGCGACCCGGCGCATGGAGACCGCGTCCAGGCCCTCGGCGTCGGCGATCCCGATGGCCGCGGCGGCGATCGAGTCACGGCTGTGCGCCGGGCGCGGGCCGCGGCCGGTGCGCTCGGGGCGCAGCCAGATCAGCTCGGGCGCCTCGGGGGGAGTGGGCCTGCCCGGCTGCTGTGGCGGGTCGGGGCTCAAGTGGCTCTCGGAGTCGGTGTGGGGCTTGCTGGACGGCACTGGAAGATCACCTCGCGCTCCCATCTTAGATACGTACGGCGTACGTAGTACGATGGCGTCCGCACGCGCTTCTACGTACGCTGTACCTAGAGAAGGGGCAGAGCCATGTCCGACACCAACCGGCCCGCCATCGAGATGGCGGGCGTGGAGAAACACTTCGGTGCCACCCGGGCCCTGCGCGGCCTCGACCTCAGCGTCCCGGCCGGCACCGTGTGCGGCCTCCTCGGCCCCAACGGCGCCGGCAAGAGCACCGCCGTCCGCGTCCTCGCCACCCTGGTCGCCCCCGACCGGGGCACTGCCCGCGTGGCCGGGCACGACGTCGTCCGCGCCGCCGAGGACGTCCGGCGCTCCATCGGTCTCGCCGGGCAGCACGCGGCCGTCGACGAGGGCATCACCGGCCGCGACAACCTCCACCTGCTCGGCCGGCTGCACCGCCTCGGCGCCCGCCGGGCCCGGGTGCGCGCCGACGAGCTGCTCACCCGCTTCGACCTCGACGAGGCCGCCGACCGGCTGGTGCGCACCTACTCCGGCGGCATGCGGCGGCGCCTCGACCTCATCGCCAGCCTCGTCACCAGCCCGCCCGTGCTCTTCCTGGACGAGCCGACCACCGGGCTCGACCCGCGCAGCCGCCAGGAGATCTGGGACACCGTCAAGGAGCTGGCCGCCGAAGGCACCACGGTGCTGCTCACCACGCAGTACCTGGAGGAGGCCGACCGGCTCGCCGACGACATCGTGGTCGTCGACCACGGCGCCGCGATCGCCACCGGGCCGCCGGACCGGCTCAAGGCGGCGATCGGCAGCCAGGTCTCCGTCACCCTGGCCGATCCGGATCAACTCGCGCACACCGCCGTGGTGTTGTCCGCGCTGACCGGAGGTGATGCGCAGGTGGACGTGGCCGAGCGGACCGTCACGGTACTGACGGCCCCGAGCGTGTCCGTCCTGCTGCCCTCGCTGGTACGGGAGTTGGACGGCGCGGGGGTCGTCGCCGAGGACGTCGCGGTGCGGGCGCCGTCGCTGGACGACGTCTTCCTGGCGCTGACGGACCGGGCGGCCGCGCAGTCCGTCGGGGGTGCGCTGTCCGTCGCGGCCGCGCAGTCCGCCGAGGGTGCGCAGGCCGCCGAGGCCGGGCAGGCCGCCGAGGCCGGGAGGGCCGCCTGATGGCCACCGTCGCGTACCCCGCTCCGCGCCCGTCCGGCGTCGCCCGGCTGGTCTCCGACACCTGGACGTCCATGCTGCGCATCCTGCTCAACTACCGCCACTCACCCGGACTGTTGGCCGCCTCGCTGGGCGTCCCGGTGATCATGGTGGTGGTCTTCGGATACGTCTTCGGCAGCGCCGTGCAGGTGCCGGGCGGCGGTGACTACCGGGAGTTCCTGATGCCCGGACTGTTCGCCATGGTCGCCACCAACGGCGTCATGCCCACCATGGTCGGCGCCGCCCGCGACGTCGGGCGCGGCGTCACCGACCGGCTGCGCTCCATGCCCGTCTCGCGCACCGGTCTGCTGCTCGGACAGACCCTCGCCGACCTGCTGGTCAGCGTGGCCGTCCTGGCCCTGATGGCGCTGGTCGGGCTCGCCGCCGGCTGGCGCGCCCGGCACGGACTCGCCGACACCGCAGGGGCGTTCGCACTGCTGCTGCTCTTCCGGTTCGTGATGACCTGGGTCGGCACGCTGCTCGGCCTCATCGTCGGGAAGGAGGAGGCCGCCGGCCAACTCGCGGTCGTGGTCTTCCCGGTGGCGATGGTCACCAACGCCTACGTGCCGACCCTCGGCATGCCCGGCTGGCTGCGCGCCGTCGCCGACTGGAACCCGATCAGCTCCGTCGTGCAGGCCTGCCGGGAGCTCTTCGGTAACCCCTCGGCGCCCGGCACCGCCTGGCCGATGCAGCACGCCGCGCTCGCCGCGCTGCTCTGGAGCGCGGTGCTGCTCGCGCTCTGCATGCCGCTCGCCGTACGGAAGTTCGCCACCCACGGGCGGTGACCAGGGGGCTCCGGCGCGCCCGTGGAATGTGCTGGACAGCGGGGCCGGTGTGGTCTTGGGTGGGGCGCCATGGAGTACACCCACCTCGGCCGCACCGGCCTGACCGTCTCCCGCCTCTGCCTCGGCACCATGAACTTCGGCCCGCACACCGAAGAGGCCGACGCCCACCGCCTCATGGACACCGCCCACGAACGCGGCATCAACTTCTTCGACACCGCCAACGCCTACGGCCGTGACAGCGAGGGCAACCTCAAGGGCCGCACCGAGGAGATCATCGGCCGCTGGTTCGCCCAGGGCGGCGGCCGCCGCGAGCGCACCGTCCTCGCCACCAAGGCCTACGCCGACATGGGCGACTGGCCCAACGAGGGCAAGCTCTCCGCGCTGGCCATCCGCCGGGCCGTCGAGGCCAGCCTCCGCCGGCTGCAGACCGACCACATCGACCTCTACCAGATGCACCACATCGACCGGGCCACGCCCTGGGAGGAGATCTGGCAGGCGATGGAGGTCCTGGTCGCCCAGGGCAAGATCGTCTACGTCGGCTCCAGCAACTTCGCGGGCTGGCACATCGCCCAGGCTCAGGAGGCCGCCCGGTCCCGCCACTTCCTCGGCCTGGTCAGCGAGCAGTCCCTCTACAACCTGCTCGACCGCACGATCGAGCTGGAGGTCATCCCCGCCCTCCAGCACTACGGCCTCGGACTCATCCCGTGGTCCCCGCTGCGCAGCGGCCTGCTCGGCGGCGTCCTCCGCAAGGAGCGCGAGGGCACCCGCGGCCGCAGCGCCATGGGGTACGCGAGCGAACTCCTCACCAAGCACCGCGACCGCATCCAGGCCTACGAGGACTTCGCCGACGAACTCGGCACCGACCCCGCCGACCTCGCCCTCGCCTGGCTCCTCTCCCGCCCCGCCGTCACCGCCCCCATCATCGGCCCCCGCACCGCGGCCCAGCTCGACACCGCCCTGGCCGCGCTCGACCTCACGCTCGACCGGAAGACCCTGGACCGCCTCGACGAACTCTTCCCGGGTCACCAGCCCGCCCCGGAGGACTACGCCTGGTGACCCCCGCGCACCCTGCCGGGGCCCGGTGCGCGTCCGGGCCCGGGCAGGGTGCGAGTGAGGCGGCGGACGGGCGGGCCGGCGGGGTCGGCCGTACGGGGGTGGGTGCCGGTCGGCTGTGGTAGCAAGGCAGGCATGAGGGAGACGCGGGAGCGGGGGGCGTACCACCACGGGGCGTTGCCGGAGGCGCTGGTGGCGGCGGCGTTCGAGGTGCTGGACGAGCAGGGGCAGGAGAAGGTGAGTGTGCGGGAGGTGGCGCGGCGGGCGGGGGTGTCGGCGGGTGCGCCGTTCCGGCACTTCGCCGACCGGCAGGCGTTGTTGACCGCGTTGGCGGACCGCGTGCTGGCGGACTTCGTGCGCTGGCAGGAGGTGCAGGTGGCGGCCGCCGGACCGGACGGGGGGTCGGTGATGCGGGCGACCGGCCTGGGATTCGTCCGCTACGCGGTGCGGCATCCGCGGCGGTTCGAACTGGTGCGCTCGCGGGTGTTCACGGCCTCGCGGGAACCGGAGCTGCGCGAGCAACTGGACGGGATCGACCGGGCGTTGACGGATGTGATCGTCGCGGACCAGGAGGCAGGCCGGCTGCGCCCCGGGGATCCGGCGCTGGTCGGCCTGGCCGGGCAGGCGCTGGTGTACGGGCTGGCGCAGATGATCGTGGACGGCTACCTGCCGGCGGAGAAGGCGGAGGAGCTGGCCGCGCAGGTGCTCGACACCTTCGGCCAGGGTGTCGCCAACCGGCCTGCGCAGTAGTCGAATTGTGGCTGTGACGAGCATTGACCGGGTCGTCGCGCGCTGATGTAATCGCTGATTACATGGGGGTTCGGTTCGGGTGCGGCGCGGGGAGGCCGGGATGTCCACGGGGTCGACGGGCTCGACTGGCTCGACGGAGGAGACAGGACCGACGCGGAAGACCGCGAAAGCCGCGGCGACCGGGGCGACCGGAAAGGCCGAGGCTGCTGGATCGGCCGGTTCGCTGTTCGCCAAGCCGCTGCGGGGCTACACCACCGCCGGCGCCACCGGCGACACCGTGGTGCTGCTCATCGGCATGCGGATCAACCGGTTCTGGGCCGTGCACCACTGGGGCCCGGTGATGTTCGCGATGTTCCGGATGCTGTACGAGCTGCGCCGCGGTTCCGAGCGCGGCGCCGAGCGCGGGCTCCTCGGCCGCATCCTGCTCACCGCCTCGCCGCGCACCTACTACGTCGTCCAGTACTGGGAGTCGAAGGAGAAGCTGTACGGCTACGCGAGCGCGCCGGACGGCTTCCACCACACCGTGTGGGGCATCGCCAACCGCAAGCTGCGCGAGGGCAAGGCGCGCGGGCACGTCGGGCTCTGGCACGAGACGTACATCGTGCCGGAGGGCGGGTACGAGTCGATCTACTTCGACATGCCGCCCTTCGGCCTGGCCGGGGCCACCGGCGCGCTCCCGGTGGAGCAGCGCGGACGGCACGCCGCGCAGCGGCTGGCCTACCGGTCGAGCGAGACCGGCGGGGCGGGGGACACCGCCGGTGCCGGGAAGCGGCTCGGGGACGCGGCGGTCGGGGACGGCGCGACGGGCGCGTAGGTGGCGGTGGCCGGCGAGTCGGGCGAGTCCGGCCCCATGGCGACCGCCAGGTAGATCCACGGCGCGACGACGAGCAGCGCGCCCGCCGCCAGTACGGCCAGTACTCCCAGGACGACCTTCATCGCCGCTGCCTCCCACGTCCTCGGCTGTCCTTGTCCACGACGGGACCACGTCGTGGTCGCGCCGCGACGACGCTACGGAAAGCCGCAGGTCGGACGCCTGAGTACAGGTACTCAAGAGTGTCGTGAGTCGGTCGGTCGGTCCGGCGTGAGAGCGTCGGGGGATGGTGGATCAGGGCAGCGCCGCGAGGCCGGCGCGGGTGGTGCATGAGGTGCCGTACCGGGCGCAGTGGGAGTCGCCCGAGCTCGTGCGGGAGATCGTCGACGGGCGGCTGGACGCGTCCGCGGACCCGCGTTGGGGGCAGTCCGGGGCGGCCGGCCCGGAGGAGTACGCGTGGTGGTCGTGGCGGCTGTGCGGGGTGGCCTGCCTGCGGATGGCGCTGGAGCACTGGTGGGGCGTGACGCCGACCGCGATGGCGCTCGCCGGTGAGTGCGTGGCGGCCGGCGCGTACGTGCGGGACGGCGACAGCCTGCACGGCCTGGTCCACGCACCGTTCGCCGACTACGTCCGGCGGCGGTGGGGACTGGCTGCGCAGGAACGGGAGTTGACGCCCGAGGAGGTGTCGGCCGAGGTGGTCGGCGGGCGGCTGGTGATGGTGTCGGTGCACCCGTCGATCCGGGAGCCGGGCGGGCCGGAGCCGGTGCGGCGAGGCGGGCACCTGGTGCTGGCGGTCGGCGCCACGGACACGGCGCTGCTGATCCACAACCCGTCCGGCTTCCCGGGGGAGTCGCAGGCCTTCGCGCGCGTGCCGTGGCGGTCGTTCGGGGCGTTCTACGCCGGGCGGGGGATCGTGCTGGGGCCGCCCGAGGTCCGCGCGCCGTAGCAGCCCCGCAGGTGGCAGCGGCTCGGCAGGCGGCAGCCGCTCGGCAGACCGAAAGCAATGCCGACCGCCACGGGCTGCCGACCGCCACGGGCTGCCGACCGCCACGGGCTGCCGACCGCCACGGGCCGGCGGCCGGCCTACACGCTGTCCGGCAGCCCCGCCGGGTTGACCGGCAACTGGCTGCGACACAGCGCCGACATCGGCTTCAACGCCGCTGCCAGCCGGTCGAGTTCGGCGCGCGGGTAGTCCTCCCACACCCGGGTGGCGGCCAGGTCGGTGGCCGCCTCCAAGGCCTGGTGACGGATCCGGCCGAGCTCGGTCACCGAGCCCTCCGTCGTCAGCCAGCCGCGTTCGACCAGGCGCCCGGCGGCGGCCTCCCACTCGGCGTCCGTCCACCCGCGCAGCGGCTGGATCATCTCACGCCGCATGTCCATCGCGCAGCGGACCACCAGGGCCTCGCAGCCGTCCAGCCCGGCCGCCACCAGCGCGGCCACGTGGCCGTCCCCGCGGTGCTCGCGCATCACGGTGGCGGCCTGCCAGAGCCGCTCGTACAGGCCAGTCGGCCGGGGGAGCGCGACGTTGGCGGCGGCCAGCACCCGGCCCGCGCAGTCCAGCCGGGACGCGGCCTGCTCCAGGGTCTCGGCGACCAGCTCGACCTGGTCCGGGTCCACGTGCTCCAGCAGCCGGGCCAGCGTCGCCGCCGAACCCTTCAGCCGCGCCACCAGAGCCTCCTCCGGGCTCGCGTGCGTCCACACCTCCGGCAGCGCGCGCTCGACCATCGCCGGGGAGAAGTTGAAGAACGCGGCGACCACCGGCGCCGCGTCCACCGCGCCGAGCGGGGCCGAGCGGCTCGCGAAGTAGCCGTGCAGGCGGCCGTGCAGCCCGGCCTCCTCGAAGGCGGCGCGCCCCTCGGGCAGGAAGTAGGTGACGGCGTGCACCGGCTCGAAGAGCCACCACAGGGCGCGGGCGGGGTGGACGAGATCGGTCATCGGGAGACCTTCCTCGGACGGAGCTCCGGGTGGGAGCGGGAGCTCGACTGGTCGGGACGGCCCGGCAGGTGCCGTGACGGCCGCTGGCGCGGACCGCACGGGCGGGCGCGTGGACCGCTTCCAGGGCTGATGACCATCGCGGCGGCCCCGGTAACCCCGGGCGGGGTGTGATGACGGTCACGCACGGGAGGCGGTGTGCGGCCGGTGGCCGCGCGGCACGAGATGATGGGGCGAGGTGCCCGTTCCCGGGGCGCCCCAGCCCTCATGTGAAGGTAGTCGGTCATGGCCCAGATCAACCCCAGCATCCTGTCCGCGGACTTCGCCCGGCTCGCCGACGAGGCCGAGGCCGTCCGGGGTTCCGACTGGCTGCACGTCGACGTCATGGACAACCACTTCGTGCCCAACCTGACCCTGGGCGTCCCGATCGTCGAGTCGCTCGCCCGCGCCACCGACATCCCGCTGGACTGCCACCTGATGATCGAGGACCCGGACCGCTGGGCCCCCCAGTACGTCGAGGCCGGCGCCGGTTCCGTCACCTTCCACGTCGAGGCCGCCGCCGCGCCCGTCCGGCTCGCCCGCGAGATCCGCGCCAAGGGCGCCCGGGCGTCGATGGCGCTCAAGCCCGGTACGCCGATCGAGCCGTACGAGGACCTGCTGCCCGAGCTCGACATGGTGCTGATCATGACCGTCGAGCCCGGCTTCGGCGGCCAGGCGTTCCTGGACATCATGCTGCCGAAGATCCGCCGCACCCGGGAGCTGATCGCCAAGCACGACCTGGAGCTGTGGCTGCAGGTGGACGGCGGCGTCGCCGCCGGCACCATCGAGCGCTGCGCCGAGGCCGGCGCGGACGTCTTCGTGGCCGGCTCGGCCGTGTACGGGGCGGAGGACCCGGCGGAGGCGGTCCGCAAGCTGCGGGGGCTCGCCGACAAGGCCTCGGCGGACGCCTGGTGGGCCTGCGCGCACTGAGCCGCCGCAGCTCACGAGGGGCGCCGGGGCGCCGGGGCGCCGGGGCGCCGACCGCCGGATGGCCGGGTGCGGGTGGAGGAACGTCGGACCGTGATGGATGATCGGTGACGACGAACCCCTCTCCGCCCGGCCTCCCTCGTACGGTGGTGGAACCGCGATGAGCAACCTCGACCTCAAGCCAACCCCGACCGCCTGCGGCCGCGAGGCCAGCACCGGGCCGGTGAAGGACCTGCTGACGGCTCGTCAAGTCCCGCTCGGAGGAAGCACGGTGGTGCGACGCCTGCTCCCCAACCTCGGCCGCCGGATGGTCGGCGCCTGGTGCTTCGTCGACCACTACGGACCCGACGACATCGCCGACGAGCCCGGTATGCAGGTCCCGCCGCACCCGCACATGGGCCTGCAGACGGTCAGCTGGCTGCACCAGGGCGAGGTGCTGCACCGCGACAGCCTCGGCAGCCTGCAGACCGTCCGCCCGTACGAACTGGGCCTGATGACCTCCGGCCGGGCGATCTCCCACTCCGAGGAGTCCCCGCGCCCGCACGCCCGCTACCTGCACGGCGCCCAGCTCTGGGTCGCCCTTCCGGAGGCCCACCGGCACACCGCCCCGGCCTTCGAGCACCACCCGGACCTGCCCGTCGTCACCGCCCCGGGCCTGCGCGCCACCGTCATCCTCGGCACCCTCGACACCGCCACCTCGCCGGGCACCACCCACACCCCCCTCGTCGGCGCCGACCTCGCCCTCGCCGGGGGCGCGGACCTCCGCCTCCCCCTCGTCCCCGACTTCGAGTACGCCGTCCTCGCCATGTCCGGCCACGTCGACGTCGACGGCGTCCCCGTCGAACCCGGCTCCATGCTCTACCTCGGCTGCGGCCGCCCCGACCTCCCCCTCCACGCCCGCACGGACGCCGCCGTCCTCCTCCTCGGCGGGGAACCCTTCGACGAGAAGATCGTCATGTGGTGGAACTTCATCGGCCGATCCGGTGACGAGATCGTACAGGCGCGAAACGACTGGGAGAAGGGTTCCCGGTTCGGTGAAGTGCACGGCTACGACGGCGCCCGCCTGCCCGCCCCGGAGCTGCCCGACATCCCGCTGAAATCGCGAGGACGGGTGCGCTGACCTGGGGAGACGTGTGGCGGAGCTGTTCATGCTTCGTCCGGTAGCCGCCAAGCGGAGACGGCCGGTTCGCCGTCTGCGCTGTGCCCGGAGCTCTGGGCCCGCTGGGTCCGGGAGGGGCCTGTCGAGCCTCGTGTTCGGGCAGGTGTGCCAGGGTTTAATCGGGTCGATGCTGACCTCTTGCTGACTTTTCTGATGGATCATCAGGCTGCGCAGGCCAGCCGTTCGGCTGTCGGCATCGAGACCAGAGGCCCATTGCCGATGAGCGGATTGCAATGTGGCGTACCGCCCGGAGCCGCGTCGATCTCGGCCTGCCGTAGCCGGGCACCCACCCCGCGAAGAGGGGGCTCGCTGTCGTCCAGAGCGGCCGAGGCGGGGTGGGAAGCCCGTACTGGGTAGGTTCAGCCAGCCAAGTGAAGACCCGCATCGACGACCGTCATCCTGCGCCTCCGGTGGAGGTGGACAGCCGCGAATCGATCACTCGGATGGGCGTACTCGGGCCCCAATGGTGGCTCCGAGGATCTGCGAATGTTGATTACCGGTATTGGCGACGCCGACGACACCGCCAGTACCTGCTCATTCCTGCTCGCGCTTTCCGGAATGGGACGACAACACCCAGCGTGACGGGTCGAGAAACTCATCGACGGTCGAACTCCACCGGGCGGCTGCGCCAGTTCCTGAGGCGTTCTATCGCGACCTTGTCGCTCGTGTCGGGCCGGCCGAGGCGCACGGTTCTGATCGCTGCGGCCAGCGCCTCGCGCAGGGTGGTGTCCTCCGCCAATGCGGCAAGCGCCTGCAGTTCCCGCAGTCCCGAGCGGTTCGACTCCCTGGCCCACGCCCGCGAATGGTTCGACACCTTCATCTCGTACTACAACCACGAGCACCGGCACTCAGGCATCGGACTCCACACGCCCGCCAGCGTCCACTTCGGCACCGCCGAGGAGATCCGCGACCAGCGGGCCGTCACCCTCGCCGAGGCCTATGCACGGCACCCCGAGCGCTTCGGCCGCCGCCCCAGACCACCCGAGATCCCAAAGACGGCGTGGATCAACGACCCCGCCAAGCGCCGCGAACCCGCACCACAAACCTCATAGCGTCACGACCGTCTCACTGGACTTGAAATCTTCCGGCACCCCGCTGGAACACCTTCAGATCGGCCACCCACGCCCCTTTCTTGCAGTCCCGCGAAGGGGATGATCAAGAATCGGATCCACATATTCCTCATGCTTACCAGTGACCGAGAACGTCACCGGCATGACCGATTCCACGACAGGGCTCTGGGGAGACGGCACCAGAGCCGCTGCGATCCCGTCGACGGCGGAGATGCGGGCCTCGTCCATAGGCTCCAGGATGTCGAGGACCGCAAGAGTCGTGAGCCCTGTGGTTCGTCTTCTCGGCGATGCCCGCCTGGGTCGTGTTCATCACCGTCTGGCTCGAACACGGTCAGCAGGAGTTGCGCGCTGCCGTCCGAGCGGCCGGTGGAATCCTGTGGCCACGACGCCCCGGCGGGGTGGCCACAGCCTGCCGTCGGACCGACGGGAACCGGCTACCGGCGTAGCTGCTCGACCAGTGCGGTGAAGAGCTGCAGGTTCGGGAACATCCATACCGGGTCGCCGGTCAGGTTGGTCGGCTTCCCGGCGGCCTCGATGCGGACGAATCCCCGCCTCGTGTGGACGCCTTGCACCTGCGACCAGGAGACCTGTTTCCGCCCCGCCGCCACGCCGCTCCGGCTCACCAGGAAGCTGCCGAACGGCATGGTCTTGCCTGCCCGCAGTGCGATGAGCGCGTCCGCCAGCTGCGCCTCGGTCACGGCCTGCTGGATTCGTGGACCCCAGTCTTCAGGGTTCGGGAACCCTTCGCGGAGGGTGATTTCCTGGCCTTCGTCGTCACGCAACGTGTAGGCGTGTTTGACGCGGTTGCTCCGGCCGAAGGTGTGGTAGCGGCCGATGTTCTGGTGCACCGTCATCGTGTCCCACCGCATTGCCCTGAGCTTGCCCCCTACGACGACGACCAGGCCGTGCTCGTGGAGGTGAAGACCGGCGTTCTTCCTGGTACTCCTGTTGTACCTCTCCCGCAGGACCCTGAAGAGCAGGAGGACCGTGACGGGCGGCAGGAAGACGAGGAGTAAGGCGGGAGACGTACGAGCCAGGGCGGTGCCGGCGGACACCAGCAGGGCGAGGAGCACGGACACGGTGACGAGGTCCGACCGCTGAACAGTCGGCGAGGGCACGGTCGGAAGGTAGGTCGCCCGATGGTCGCCCAACCGTTGCCGCGCGACCGCCTCGGCGACCTGCTCCGAGTACTCGGAGGGAACGTGCCGGTGAGCGAAGTCGTCGGACACGGCGCTGTGCTCCTCGATCGGATCTCGGCCGGGAAGCGGCCCACGCTAGCGGGTCGGTGCGGACGCCGCGACGTGCCGAAGGCCTGACGCCGCGACTTTGACGCGTCTCTCGCCGCATCTTGACGCGGTGTTGATTCTGGAGACGGCACGCGCTGAGTGGGCGTCTGTCGGCCGCTGAGCCAACGGGGCGAACCCGGGTGGAGGGTTCGCGGAAGCGGGGCGGCTGTCGCATAGCCTGTCGCCCTGCTACCGCCTCGGTGGCGCCGGCTCGGGGACGAGGACAGGGGCGCAGGGTGAGTTCGACGGGTGCGGCTGCGTCGACGCGGCGGACCAGGTTTCGGGCGTGGCTGCTGGAGGGCCTGTCCGACATGGCCAAGCAGTACCCCGGGCCGCACGCGGAGGCGCCGGTCGAGCACGAGGGCCAGCGCTGGTGGCGGGTGATGTGCCTGACGGGCCTGGACTACTTCTCCACGCTCGGCTACCAGCCCGGCATCGCGGCGCTCGCCGCCGGGCTGCTCTCGCCGGTGGCGACCGTCGTGCTGGTGATCGTCACACTGTTCGGGGCACTGCCGGTCTACCGGCGGGTGGCCAAGGAGAGCCCGCACGGCGAGGGCTCGATCGCGATGCTGGAACGACTGCTCTCCTTCTGGCAGGGCAAGCTGTTCGTCCTCGCGCTGCTCGGCTTCGCGGCGACGGACTTCATGATCACCATCACCCTGTCGGCGGCGGACGCCACTGCGCACCTGGTGGAGAACCCGCACCTGACCAGCGCTCTGTCGGGAAAGCAGGTCCTGATCACCCTGCTGCTGGTCGCCCTGCTCGGCGGAGTCTTCCTGAAGGGGTTCAGCGAGGCGATCGGCCTGGCGGTGTTCCTGGTCGCGGTGTACCTCGCACTCAACGTGGTCGTCGTGGTGAACGGGCTCTGGCACGTGCTGAAGTCTCCGCACCTGGTCACCGACTGGACGGACGCGCTGACCGCCGAGCACGGAAACGTGATCGCGATGATCGGCGTCGCGCTGATCGTCTTCCCCAAACTGGCGCTCGGCCTGTCCGGCTTCGAGACCGGCGTCGCCGTCATGCCGCACATCGAGGGCGATCCGGAGGACACCGAGGAGAAGCCGACCGGCCGGATCCGGGGCGCCCGCAAGCTGCTCACCACGGCTGCGCTGATCATGAGCTGCTTCCTGATCACGACGAGCTTCATCACCACGCTGCTGATTCCCAAGGCCGCGTTCGAACCCGGCGGGCCGGCCAACGGGCGGGCACTCGCCTACCTCGCGCACGAGAACCTGGGGAACACGTTCGGCAGCATCTACGACATCTCGACCATCGCGATCCTCTGGTTCGCCGGCGCTTCGGCGATGGCCGGGATGCTCAACCTGCTGCCGCGCTACCTCCCGCGCTACGGCATGGCCCCGCACTGGGCACGGGCGGTGCGGCCGATGGTGATCGTACTGACCCTGATCGCCTTCCTCGTCACCTGGCTCTTCGACGCGAGCGTGGACGCCCAGGGCGGCGCGTACGCGACCGGCGTCCTGGTGCTGATCAGCTCCGCCGCGATCGCCGTCACCATCGCCGCCCACAAGGCCGGGCAACGCAACTGGACCATCGCCTTCGCCGTCATCGCGGCGGTGTTCCTGTACACGACGGGCGTGAACATCGCCGAACGCCCGGACGGCGTCAAGATCGGCGCCTGCTTCATCGGCGGGATCATCCTGGTCTCCTTCCTGTCCCGGCTGAGGCGGGCGTTCGAGCTACGGGTCACCGACGTGGTGCTGGACGAGGCGGCCGAGCGGTTCGTCCGCGACTACACCCACCGGACGATGCGGCTGATCGCCAACGAGCCGAACAGCCGCGACCTGGCGGAGTACCAGGAGAAGAAGAGAGAGGTCAGGGCACACCACGACATCCCGGCCGACATCGACCTGGTCTTCGTCGAGGTGACCGTCCGGGACCCGTCCGAGTTCGAGTCGGTGCTCGACGTGCGTGGCGAGGTCCTGCACGACCGCTATCGGGTGCTGACGCTGGAGAGCTCCAGTGTCCCCAACGCGCTGGCGGCCCTGTTGCTGACGATCCGGGACCGTACCGGGCAGCTCCCGCACATCTACTTCGACTGGACCGAGGGTGGTCCGGTCGGCCACTTCCTGCGCTTCTTCCTGTTCGGGCAGGGCGAGGTCGCCCCGGTCACCCGCGAGGTGCTGCGCGAGGCGGAGCCGGACCGCTCCCGGCGCCCGCGCGTCCACGTCGGGTAGGGCGGAGCATGGACCTGGAAGCGGAGAGAGGCGGCGGGACGGCGGTGGCCGGGAAGCTGCGGGTGTTCCTGGGAGCGGCACCGGGGGTCGGTAAGACGTACGCCATGCTCCGGGAGGGGCGGCGGCTGCGGACCGAGGGGCTGGACGTGGTGGTCGGCCTGGTCGAGACGTACGGGCGGCACGGGACGGAGAACCAGCTGAGGGACCTGCCGGTGCTGCCCCGGCAACCGGTGTCGTACCGGGGCGTGGAGCTGACGGAGCTGGACGTGGACGCCCTGCTGGCGCGCCGCCCGGCGCTCGCGCTGGTGGACGAGCTCGCCCACACCAACGTGCCCGGAGGCCGGAACGAGAAGCGCTGGCAGGACGTGCGGGAGCTGCTGGACGCCGGGATCGACGTGGCGACGACACTCAACATCCAGCACCTGGAGAGCCTCAACGACGTCGTCGAGCAGATCACCGGCGTCGCCCAGCGCGAGACGATCCCGGACGACGTGGTCCGGGCCGCCGACCGGATCGAGTTGGTCGACCTCAGCCCGCAGGCGCTGCGCACGCGGATGGCGCAGGGGGAGATCTACGCGCCGGACCGGATCGACGTGGCGCTGGACCACTACTTTCGGGCCGGAAACCTGGGCGCCCTGCGGGAACTGGCGTTGCTGTGGCTCGCGGACCGGGTGGAGGAGGAGCTGGCGGACTACCGGGCCCGGCACGGCATCCGGGCGCCCTGGGAGACCAAGGAACGGATCATGGTCGCCCTCAACGGCGCACCGCAGGGCGAGCACCTGATCCGCAGGGGAGCCCGCACCGCGGCCCGGGTCCACGGGGACCTCCTCGGCGTGCACGTCCGCCTGGACGACGGCACGGTCGAGCGCGAGCCGCCGGGCCTGGCGCCACAACGGGAACTGCTCCGGGAACTGCGCGGCACCTACGTGGAGGTGAGCGGCAGCGACGTCGCGCGGGCTCTGGTGGACTTCGCCCGGACGGAGAGCGCCACGCAACTCCTGCTGGGGCCGACCAGCCGCAGCAGGCTGCGTGAGCTGGTATCCGGTTCGGTGATCAACCGGGTGATCCGGCTGGCCGGCCCGATCGATGTGCGCGTGCTGCCGCCGCCGGAGCCGGGACTACTGACGGTGCCGCCCGCGCCGCGCAGACGCCGCCCGGCACTCGTGCCGGTCCGGCGGCGCCGGCTGGCGTGGCTGCTCGGACCAGCCGGAGCAATCGCGCTGGTCTGGGCGCTATCGCCGCTGCGCGACTCGCTCGGCCTGCCCGGCGTGCTGCTGTGCCTGCTGCTGGTGGTGGCGGGGACGGCTCGGCTGGGTGGGCTGCTACCCGCGGCGGGCAGCACGGCAGCGGGCGCACTCGCGGCGGACTACTTCTTCACCACGCCCTGGCACAGCCTGACGGTGGAGCAGGGCGCCGACGTCGCGGCGCTGCTGGTGTTCCTCGCCGTGGCCGGGGTGATCTCCCACCTGATCGACGGCCTGACGCGCCGCTCGCAGCAGGCGGACCGGGCGCGCGCGGAGGCGGCCGTCCTCACCAGGCTGGCGGGGGAGACGGTGGAATCGGGGGCACGGGTGTCGTCCGATCTGGTGGCCGAGCTTCGGCAGGTCTTCGGGCTGGACGCGGCCGCCGTACTCGTCCGTACGGGCGCGCTCTGGCAACCGGCGGCTTCGGCCGGGGCGGAGGTGCCGCTGCTGCCCGACGAGGCGTCGTTCTCCGTCGGCCTGGGGGACGAGGCGGTCCTCGTCCTGCGGGGTACGCCACTCACCGAGGAGGACACCCGGTTGCTCGGGCCGTACGTCACGCAGCTGAAGCTGGCCCGGGAGCGTGAGCGGCTGGTCGCGCAAGCATCGGCGGCCGAGGTCCTCGCGCACGCCGACGCGCTGCACACGGCGTTGTTGGAAGCCGTCGGAGAGGACCTGCGCACGCCGCTGGCAGCGGTGCGCCGGGAAGCGGAACGGATGCCGGACCCGGACGGGCGGCGGATCGGCGCCGAGGTCGAACGGATGGAGCGGCTGATCGCCAACCTGCTGGATCTGAGTCGGCTGCGGGCCGGGGTGATGCCGGTGGTGCTGCGGCCGACGGCGGTGGCCGAGGTGGTGCGGGTCGCTGCCGAGGGACTGACCGGCGTGCGCATCGAGTTGGAATCGGAGCTGCCGCGGGTGCTCGCCGATCCCGGGCTCCTGGAGCGGGCGTTCGCGGACCTCCTGGCACTCGGGGCGGCGGGAGCAGGGCCGGTGGTGGTCGACGCCGGCCAGGTGGCCGGGCGGGTGGACGTCCGGGTCACCGTGCACGGAGGCGAGGCTGTCGGTAGGGAGGAGACCGGGCCGGCGGTGGTGCGGGGCTTCGTGGAGGCGATGAACGGCGAGCTGGCCGTCGAGGAGGCACCCGGTGGCGGCACCGCCTACGTGATCAGCCTGGTCCGTGCGGGGGCCTGATCCCATGGCGCGGATCGGTCGGCGAGGCAGGGAGTCAAGATCGCGTTGTGAATCCGGGCGTCGGCGTAAGGATCTCGTCAACGCGGGGCGAGGGGCCGTGAGCCCGTGGGTTTGCTGGCCTCGAACGAACTCGCGACGAAGCTGGGACAGGACGATGCGCATGTACTCCGCCCGCCCCGGTGGCCGTCGCTACCATCCCGTCCTCGACCGCCTGCCGGTCCCGGTGTCGGGCACCGTGGCCCTGGTCGCAGGGGGCGCGCTCGCACTCGGCCTCGGTTGGCTGGGCGAGCTCCACGCCGGCTGGTTCCCGTACATCGCGTACATCAGCCTGGCCGCGCTGGCAGGAGCCTTCTCCCGGCCCCTGGCCGCGCCACTGGTCGGCCTGGCGGCGTGGTTGTGTTGCAACGCCTTCGTCGAGCACCACCATGCCGAACTCGGCTGGTCCGGCGTGGGGATCGAGAGCGAGCACTTCGTTCTCTTCACTGCCGCTGCCTTGGTGCTCTCCCTGCCTGCTGCGATTCCGCGTCGGGCGATCCGCGTCGAGCGCCTTCCGGTCGGCGAAGGGGCCGAGCGTCACGTCGGTTGATGCCCGCCGCCTCGGCGTCGTTCCGGAGGCGGCGGGCCGGTGTGGCTACCCCAGCCCCGGGACGAACTGGATGAGCAGGTCGATCGCCTTGATGCCGAGGAACGGCAGCACCAGCCCGCCCAGCCCGTACACGCGAAGGTTGCGCCGGAGCAGGTCGGTCGCGGAGGCGG